>NZ_CEEDDH010000011.1:0-183500 GCF_979253165.1 Pseudomonas sp. AC083 | reverse complement strand
TTAATGATACGGCGACCACCGAGATCTACACCATACACTGTTCGTCGGCAGCGTCAGATGTGTATAAGAGACAGGTGGGAGCGAGCCTGCTCGCGAAGGCAGCGCCGCGGTTCAGCGGCTGGAACCCTGCCGCTGCATCCGCGCTATATAAGCCTGAATCTCCCGCTCGATCACCTGACTGTCATACGGCCCTTCGAGGGTATTTTCCCGGGTGCTGAAATACAGCTCGCCATTGACCCGACACACGCGGTCGCTGCGAAAACGGGTGGCGGGGGCGCTGTCCTCGGCGCGCATGGCGTACATGTAGGTCTCCCTGCTATGCGTTGAAAAGTCTGCAATCAGCTTATGCCTGAAGCACTTGGCGCGCCTGCCCGGCCGATCAACGGCGGCGCGCCGGTTTACTGCTGCGACCTGCACAGTTTCATTCGCGGCCTGGCGGTAACTGTCCCTGTGTTGTGCGCAGCCGGACGCCTAGAATGAGTGCTCTTGTCAGCAGGCTTTTGGGGTTCGCATGCACATTTCATCGGGGCGCTGGGTGTACGGACTGTTCCTGGCGCTGCTGACCGCGTTTCTGTGGGGCATCCTGCCGATCAAGCTCAAACAGGTATTGCAGGTGATGGACCCGGTCACGGTGACCTGGTTTCGCCTGATGGTGTCCGGTGGCTGCCTGTTCATCTATCTGGCGTCGGTCAAGCGCCTGCCAAGTCGCAAGGTGCTCGGGCCGAAGGGTGGCTGGCTGGTGCTGATGGCGGTGCTGGGGCTGGTCGGCAATTACGTGTTGTATCTGATGGGCCTCAACCTGCTCAGCCCCGGCACCGCGCAATTGGTGGTGCAAATGGGGCCGATCATGCTGCTGATCGCCAGTCTGTTCGTGTTCAAGGAGCGCTTCAGCATTGGCCAGGGCATCGGCTTGCTGGTGTTGCTGATCGGCTTCGGCCTGTTCTTCAATCAGCGCCTGGCGGAGCTGCTGACCTCGCTGTCCGACTACACCGCCGGCGTGCTGCTGGTGCTGCTGGCGTCGACGGTCTGGACCTTCTATGCGCTGGGCCAGAAGCAATTGCTGACGGTGTGGAATTCGTTGCAGGTGATGATGGTGATCTATCTGTTCTGCGGGCTATTGCTGACGCCGTGGGTGCATCCGCTTGAAGCGCTGAACCTGAGCCCGTTGCAGGGCTGGCTGTTGCTGGCGTGCTGCATGAACACCTTGATCGCCTACGGCGCATTCGCCGAAGCACTGGCGCACTGGGAAGCATCGCGGGTCAGCGCAACATTGGCGATCACGCCGCTGGTGACGTTTGTGGCGGTGGCGATTGCGGCGCGGATCTGGCCGGACTATGTGCATGCCGAGCAGATCAATGCGCTGGGCTATGGCGGGGCGGTGCTGGTGGTGCTGGGTTCGGCGCTGGTGGCGCTGGGGCCATCGTTGATTGCCGGGCTCAGGGCGCGACGGGCCAGGACTGTGCCTGGCTGAAGATCGGCGGCGCCTGAATTCGCGAGCAGGCTCGCTCCCACTTTGCAATGCAATTTTCCTGTGGGAGCGAGCTTGCTCGCGAAGGCTGACTTCCAGGCGCTGAAGATTTCAGCCCTTGGCGCCAGCCTCGATCATGTTCTCCGGGCGCACCCAGGCATCGAACTCTTCATCAGTCAGATAACCCAGCTGCAACGCAGCCTCACGCAAAGTCAGCCCTTCGCTGTAGGCCTTCTTGGCGATCTCCGCCGACTTGTCATAACCGATGTGCGGGTTCAGCGCGGTCACCAGCATAAGCCCCCGTTCCAGATGCTTGACCATGACCTCGGCATCCGGTTCGAGCCCGGCGATGCAGTGCTGCTGGAAGTTGCTGCAGCCATCACCAAGCAGACGGATCGATTGCAGCAGGTTGTGGATGATCACCGGTTTGAACACGTTCAGCTGCAAGTGCCCCTGACTGGCGGCAAAACCGATCGCCACGTCATTGCCGAGCACCTGACAGGCGAGCATCGACAGCGCTTCGCACTGGGTCGGGTTGACCTTGCCGGGCATGATCGAGCTGCCCGGTTCGTTGGCCGGCAGCTTCACTTCAGCGAAACCTGCGCGAGGACCTGAGCCCAGCAGACGCAGGTCGTTGGCGATTTTCATCAGCGCCACGGCGAGGGTTTTCAGCGCACCTGACAGCGTTACCAGCGGCTCATGACCGGCCAGCGCGGCGAACTTGTTCGGCGCGGTGACGAACGGCAGACCGGACAGTGCAGCGAGCTCGGCGGCAATCGCCTCACCGAAACCGTGCGGCGAATTCAGCCCCGTGCCGACGGCGGTACCGCCCTGAGCGAGTTCGCAGACCGCCGGCAGCGCGGCACGAATCGCGCGCTCGGCGTAATCCAGTTGCGCTATGAAACCGGACAGTTCCTGACCGAAGGTGATCGGCGTCGCGTCCATCATGTGCGTGCGTCCGGTCTTCACCAGCTTCATATGGCGCGCCGCCAGTTCAGCGAGGCCGCCGGACAGCTCGGCGATCGCCGGCAGCAGTTGTTCCTGCACCGCTTTGGCGGTGGCGATGCTCATGGCAGTGGGGAAGCAGTCGTTGGAACTTTGCGAGCGGTTGACGTGATCGTTCGGGTGCACCGGCGACTTGCCGCCGCGCGGGTTGCCGGCCAGTTCGTTGGCGCGACCGGCGATCACTTCGTTGACGTTCATGTTGCTCTGGGTGCCGCTGCCGGTCTGCCAGACCACCAGCGGGAACTGCTCGTCATGCTCGCCGGCGAGCACTTCATCGGCGGCCTGTTCGATCAGGCGGGCGATGTCGGCAGGCAGGTCGCCGTTGCGGTCGTTGACCCGTGCGGCGGCTTTCTTGATCAGCGCCAGGGCGTGCAGCACCGGTAGCGGCATGCGTTCCTGACCAATGGCAAAGTTGATCAGCGAGCGTTGCGTCTGAGCACCCCAGTAAGCGTCGTCCGGGACCTCGATCTGGCCCAGGCTGTCGGTTTCGATACGGCTCATCGTGCACACTCCTGTTGGTCTGTTGGCGCAATTTAGGCCGGCGTCGGCCCGGGTGGTTCCATCGGCTCGATTGTTGACCGCAAAACCCCGCCAATCAAGCGCGGCAAGGGCCGGGGGTTGAGCCATAGCGATTGTTAGGCGCAGAATGGTCGCCCTTGGGGTTCGACCTCGCTTTGCTTAAAGGAAACTCGATGACTCGTCTTCGCGCCATCTGTACCGCGGTTGCACTGGTTTGCGCCAGCGGCCAGGTGCTTGCCGATACCGCCAGCCACAACGCCAGTGCCGAAGCTTTCCTGACGCTGGCTCACGCTGACAAGCTGGGTACCCCGGTGTACATGCAAGTGCAGCAAATGTTCGCCCAGCGCTTTGAACAGACCAAAGCGCCTGAGTCGAAGAAAGCCGTGCTCGAAACCTACCAGGCCAAGGCCAACGCTGCGCTGGACCAGGCCATCGGCTGGAACAAGCTCAAGCCCGACATGGTCAAGCTCTACACCAGCAACTTCAGCGAATCCGAGCTCAAAGATCTGGTTGCCTTCTACCAGTCGCCACTGGGCAAAAAGGTCCTGGAAAAAATGCCGCAGCTGACCCAGCAATCGGCGCAGATGACCCAGGGCAAACTGGAAAGCGCGGTGCCAGTGGTCAACAAGCTGCTCGACGACATGACCAAAGAGCTGACCCCGGCCGCGGCGCCAGCCAAGAAGAAGTAAGCGGAGTTCGTGATGACCATGCAACAACGCATCGAATCGACGCTGGCCCTGTTACAGCCTGAGCACCTGCAAGTGCTCGACGAAAGCCACATGCACAGTCGCGGGTCACAGACCCACTACAAGGCGGTGGTGGTCAGCGCGCAGTTCGAAGGCCTGAACCGGGTCAAGCGCCACCAGAAAGTCTACGGCACGCTCGGCGAGCTGATGGGCGAGTTCCATGCGTTGGCGCTGCACACCTACACCCCGCAGGAATGGGCAGAGATCGACGGCGCCCCGGCGTCGCCGACCTGTGCTGGCGGTAGCAAGCACTGATTTTGGATGTGGCGGGATTTTTGTGGTGAGGGGATTTAGCGAAACGTCGCACCGCCCCGTTCGGCTGCGCAGCAGTCGTAAACCCTGTAACCACGGTCCTGGCAGAAGGAACGGGGCTGAATGGGTTTAGGGTTGCTTCGCCACCCAACGGGGATAAATCCCCTCGCCACAGGTTTTGTGTTGTCACAGAAGACTGAGCAAATCCAAAACACATCATGTTTTTGCTAGAATCCGCAACGCGCCGCTTAGCCGGCGCGTTTTTTTTGAATCCGGTTCACCCTTTGCGAGGGTAGCCACCTGGAGAAATACCCATGACACAACCGATTGTCGTGGCGGCACTGTACAAGTTCGTCACCCTCGAAGATTACGTTGACCTGCGCGAGCCACTGCTGCAAGCGATGGTCGACAACGGCATCAAAGGCACTCTGCTGATCGCCGAAGAAGGCATCAACGGCACGGTTTCCGGCAGCCGCGAAGGCATCGACGGCCTGCTCGCCTGGCTCAAGAACGATCCGCGCATGGTCGACATCGACCACAAGGAATCGTACTGCGACGAACAGCCGTTCTATCGCACCAAGGTCAAGCTGAAGAAAGAGATCGTCACCCTTGGCGTCGAAGGCGTCGACCCGAACAAGAAGGTCGGCACCTACGTCGAGCCGCAGGACTGGAACGCACTGATCAGCGACCCGGAAGTGCTGCTGATCGACACGCGCAACGATTACGAAGTGTCGATCGGCACCTTCGAAGGCGCCATCGATCCGAAAACCACCAGTTTTCGCGAATTTCCCGACTACATCAAAGAACACTTCGACCCGGCCGTGCACAAGAAGGTCGCGATGTTCTGCACCGGCGGCATTCGCTGCGAGAAAGCCTCGAGCTACATGCTCGGCGAGGGCTTCGAAGAGGTTTACCACCTCAAGGGCGGCATCCTGAAGTACCTCGAAGAGGTGCCGCAGGAAGAAACCAAATGGCGCGGCGACTGCTTCGTCTTCGACAACCGCGTCACCGTGCGTCACGACCTGACGGAAGGCGACTACGATCAATGTCATGCCTGCCGCACGCCGGTCAGCGTTGAAGATCGCGCCTCCGAGCACTACGTCGCCGGCATCAGTTGCCCGCATTGCTGGGACAAGCTCAGCGAGAAGACCCGGCGCAGCGCCATCGATCGGCAAAAACAGATCGAACTGGCCAAGGCGCGCAACCAGCCGCACCCGATCGGCTACAACTATAAGCAAGCATCCACCGAGGCTTAACCATGTCTGCGCGCCTGCTCTACGTGATGGATCCGATGTGTTCATGGTGCTGGGGGTTTGCTCCGGTGGCCAAGGCACTGGTCGAGCAGGCGCAGGCAGCCGGAGTGGAGCTGCATCTGGTGGTCGGCGGGTTGCGCACCGGCAGCGGTTCGGCGCTGGAGCCGACCACGCGGCGCTACATTCTCGAGCACTGGCAAGCGGTCACCGAGGCCACCGGCCAGCCGTTCAAGTTCGACGGCGCGTTGCCTGACGGTTTTGTCTACGACACCGAGCCTGCCTGTCGCGCGATTGTCACCGCGCGCAGTCTGGCGCCGGATTGCGCGTGGACACTGGTCGGGATGATCCAGCAGGCGTTCTACGCCGAAGGTCGCGATGTCACTCAGGCCAGCGTGCTGGTCGAACTGGCGGAGCAGGCCGGTGTGCCGCGTATTGAATTCGCGGCGTTGTTCGATCATGCCGATCAGCACAGGGCGACCCAGGCTGATTTCACCTGGGTGCAGGACTTGGGCATCGCTGGTTTTCCGACCCTGCTGGCCGAGCGCAACGGGCAACTGGCGCTGCTCACCAACGGTTATCAACCGCTCAGCGAGCTGTCGCCGTTGCTCGGCCGCTGGCTGGAGCGCGCGGCCTGTGTCTGACCGCGCCGATGACACGCCAACAGTAGAGCGTGTCGACCGGCTGAGCTGGGCTGAAGTCCGGCGTCTGGCACTGCATCACAAGAAATCCCTGTGGATCGCCAACGGCGTAGCCGTGCTGGCGACGCTGTGCAGCGTGCCGATCCCGTTGCTGCTGCCGTTGCTGGTCGACGAAGTGCTGCTCGGCCACGGCGATGCCGCACTGAAAGTCATGAACCATTTTCTGCCGAGCATGTGGCAGCAGGCGGCGGGTTATATCGGCCTGATGCTGGTGGTGACCCTGACCTTGCGTTGCAGCGCCCTGTGTTTTGGCGTGTTGCAGTCGCGGCTGTTCGCGCGCCTGGCCAAGGACATCGTCTACCGCATTCGCGTGCGCCTGATCGAGCGGCTCAAACGCATTTCCCTCGGCGAATACGAAAGCCTCGGCAGCGGCACGGTGACCACGCACCTGGTCACCGATCTGGACACCCTCGACAAATTCGTCGGTGAAACCCTCAGCCGCTTCCTCGTCGCGATGCTGACCCTGGTCGGCACCGCCAGCATCCTCATGTGGATGCACTGGAAGCTGGCGCTGCTGATTCTGCTGTTCAACCCGTTGGTGATATACGCCACGGTGCAGTTGGGCAAGCGCGTCAAACACCTGAAAAAACTCGAGAACGACAGCACCTCGCGCTTCACCCAGGCACTGAGCGAAACTCTCGATGCGATTCAGGAAGTGCGCGCCGGCAACCGCCAGGGCTATTTCCTCGGGCGCCTCGGTTTGCGCGCGCAGGAAGTGCGCAACTACGCAGTCAACTCGCAGTGGAAAACCGACGCCTCGAACCGCGCCAGTGGTTTGCTGTTCCAGTTCGGCATCGACATCTTCCGCGCGGCGGCGATGCTCACCGTGCTGTTTTCCGACCTGTCGATCGGGCAGATGCTCGCGGTGTTCAGTTACCTCTGGTTCATGATTGGCCCGGTCGAACAGCTGCTCAATCTGCAATACGCCTATTACGCAGCGGGCGGCGCGCTGACGCGGATCAATGAACTGCTGGCGCGCGCCGACGAGCCGCAGTATCCCGGCGGCGTCGATCCGTTCAAGGGGCGCGACACCGTCGGCATCGAGGTACAAGGCCTGAGTTTCGGTTATGGCGACGAGTTGGTGCTGGACCAGATGAACCTGTCGATCCTGCCCGGCGAAAAAGTCGCGATCGTCGGCGCCAGCGGCGGCGGCAAAAGTACCTTGGTGCAGTTGCTGCTGGGTCTGTACACACCAGCGGCCGGGACCATTCGCTTCGGCGGATCGACCCAGCAGGAGATCGGTCTGGAGACCGTGCGCGAGAACGTCGCGGTGGTGCTGCAGCATCCGGCGCTGTTCAACGACAGCGTGCGCGCCAACCTGACCATGGGCCGCATGCGCAGCGACGAAGCCTGCTGGCAGGCGCTGGAAATTGCGCAAATGGCCGCGACCATCCGAGCGCTGCCCGCTGGCCTCGACAGCATCGTTGGTCGCTCCGGCGTGCGTTTGTCCGGAGGTCAGCGCCAGCGTCTGGCGATTGCGCGGATGATTCTCGCTGAGCCGAAAGTAGTCATTCTCGACGAAGCCACTTCGGCCCTCGATGCCGCCACCGAGTACAACCTGCACCAGGCGATGGCGAAATTTCTCCATGGCCGCACCACGCTGATCATTGCCCATCGCCTGTCGGCGGTGAAACAGGCGGACCGCGTGCTGGTGTTCGACGGCGGGCAGATCGCCGAGGACGGCGACCATCGCCAACTGATCGCCGACGGCGGTCTGTACGCCAAGCTCTACGGCAACTTGCAACAGCACTGATCGAAACCCTCGCCGACCTGTCAGAGGTTCTGCGCGCGGTGTAACGCCGCGCCTTGCCTTGAACGAGAACCCCACCTAGTCTCGTCATAGCGAATTCGCCCGGAAGGCGAGCGGGCAGTGCTCATGCAAGGACTCTCATGAAGCAAAAGCAGACTCTGGGAACACCACGGTTGTTGGGTATCGTCTGGCCCTTTATTGCTGTCGTGGTGTTCCAGGCATTACTGGGGGGCGTGAGCCTTTACGTGCTTTCGGCCGTGCGTGGCTACGTCGCTGGCGAAAGCCTGTGGTCCAAAGGCCAGAAAGACGCCATCTATTACCTCAACCTCTACGCCGACAGCCGTGACGAGGCGATCTATCGCAAATACCTGGCGGCGATCGCCGTGCCCCAGGGCGGGCACCAATTGCGTCTGGCTCTGGATCGTCAGCCGCCGGATCTGCAAGCGGCGCGCGAAGGCATTCTCAAGGGCGGTAATCATCCAGACGATGTCTCCAGCGTCATCTGGCTGTACCTCAATTTCCGCCACTACAGTTATCTGGAAACCGCGATCGATCGCTGGACGATTGGCGATGCCTATCTCGACCGACTGCACGAAGTCGCGCAGGAGATGCACCAAGGCATTGCGCAGAACCAGGCCAGTCCCGGCGATGTGCAGCGCTGGAAGTTACAGATCTTCGCCATCAACGATGCAGTCACCCCAGCGGCCAAGGCTTTCAGCGATGCCTTGGGCGAAGGCTCGCGGGTGATCATGCGCCTGCTGCTGTTCACCAACCTGGCCACCGCGCTGGGTCTGATCGCGCTGGCGCTGTGGCGCACGCACAAACTGCTCAAGCAGCGCCATGAGTTTGCCCAGGCGCTGCAACTGGAAAAGGATCGCGCGCATATCACTCTGCAGTCGATTGGTGATGGCGTGATCACCACCGACGTCAACGGCGCGATCGATTACATGAACCCGGCCGCCGAGGCCATGACGCACTGGAAGGCCGAGCAGGCGGCAGGGCTGCCGTTGTCGGCGCTGTTCAACCTGCTTGACGACAACGCCCAGACCGAAGGGCTGACGTTGATCGAGCACATTCTCAGTGGCCAGCTCAGCGGCGGCAGCGAACATTCCAAGCTGATCCAGCGTCTGGACGGCAGCACCCTGTCGGTGACCCTGGTCGGCGCGCCGATCCGCAATGCCGGGAATGTCAGCGGCACGGTGCTGGTGCTGCACGACATGA
Organism: Pseudomonas sp. AC083; assembly: GCF_979253165.1. Classification (NCBI taxonomy): domain Bacteria; kingdom Pseudomonadati; phylum Pseudomonadota; class Gammaproteobacteria; order Pseudomonadales; family Pseudomonadaceae; genus Pseudomonas; species Pseudomonas sp. AC083. The sequence goes on along the minus strand of NZ_CEEDDH010000011.1, from coordinate 174,588 downwards.
CCCAGGAGCGGCAATACATCGCCAATCTGTCCTGGCAGGCGACTCACGATGCCCTGACCGGTCTGGCCAACCGCCGCGAATTCGAATATCGCCTCGAACAGGCCTTGCACAAACTGACGCGCCAGCCCGGGCGGCACGCGCTGATGTTCCTCGATCTGGATCAGTTCAAACTGGTCAACGACACCTGCGGGCACGCGGCGGGCGATGAGTTGCTGCGGCACATCTGCACGCTGCTGCAATCAGACTTGCGCGAGGGCGATACCCTGGCGCGACTGGGCGGCGATGAATTCGGTATTTTGCTCGAGAACTGCCCGCCGGACATCGCCGAGAAGATTGCCGAAAGCCTGCGCCAGACCGTGCAGAACCTGCATTTTGTCTGGAAGGGGCGGCCGTTCCTGACCACAGTCAGTATCGGCCTGGTGCATGTCGCGCAGAATCCGACCACCCTTGAAGCCTCTCTGCGTGCGGCGGACATGGCCTGCTACATGGCCAAGGAAAAGGGCCGCAACCGCGTGCAGGTCTATCATGCGGACGACTCCGAACTGTCCATGCGCTTCGGTGAAATGGCTTGGGTGCAACGGCTGCACATGGCGCTGGAAGAAAACCGCTTTTGCCTTTATGCCCAGCAGATCGCGCCACTCAAGCCGCAACCCGGCCAGGCTGGACACATCGAAATTCTCCTGCGTTTGCATGATGAATCCGGGCGGATGATTTTGCCTGACAGCTTCATTCCGGCAGCGGAGCGATATGGTTTGATGACTCAGTTAGATCGCTGGGTAGTTGAAAATGTTTTCAAGGTTATTGCCCAGTGTATTGAACAGGAACATGAACTTCCTTTGGCGATGTGTGCGATTAATCTGTCAGGCATTACTATAGGAGATGACGCGTTTTTGCACTTCCTGCGGGAACAGTTTGTTAACTACGCTATACCGCCTGAAATGATTTGTTTTGAAATTACTGAAACCAGTGCAATCGCAAATCTTGGCAGTGCAATTCGTTTTATCAATGAACTCAAAGGCTTAGGCTGTCACTTTTCTCTGGATGATTTTTGTGCCGGAATGTCTTCATTCGCTTACTTGAAACATTTGCCTGTAGACTTCCTGAAGATCGACGGGAGTTTCGTTAAGGATATGCTGGACGACCCGATTAATCGGGCAATGGTCGAAGTGATCAATCACATCGGCCATGTCATGGGTAAGCAGACAATTGCCGAGTTTGTTGAAACTAACCAGATCGAACAGGCATTGCTTGAAATAGGTGTGGATTACGCTCAGGGGTATGTCATCGAGCGTCCGCAATTATTTACCTGTGACAGTTTGCAAAGTCGCCCTGCCAGACCGCAGCCGTTGTTGTTCAAAGCGCCTGGCACGTTCCGTTGAAGTCTCTCGCCGATCCTTGCCATCACAACTCAAAAGGAGCCGAACAGTGATCGACACATTCAACCGAACCGGACCCCTCATGGAAGCTGCAAGTTATCCTGCCTGGGCGCAACAGCTCATCAAGGATTGCAGCGAGAGCAAGCGCCGGGTTGTCGAACATGAACTTTATCAGCGCATGCGCGACAACAGACTCAGCGCGAAAACCATGCGCCAGTACCTGATCGGCGGCTGGCCGGTGGTCGAGCAGTTTGCCTTGTACATGGCGCAGAACCTGACCAAGACCCGCTTCGCCCGCCATCCCGGCGAAGACATGGCGCGGCGCTGGCTGATGCGCAACATCCGCGTCGAACTCAATCACGCCGACTACTGGATGCACTGGAGTCGCGCCCATGGCGTCAGTCTCGAAGATCTCCAGGCCCAGCAAGTGCCGCCGGAGCTGCATGCGCTGAGTCACTGGTGCTGGCACACCAGCTCGGCGGATTCGCTGATCGTGGCGATTGCCGCGACCAACTATGCGATCGAGGGGGCGACCGGGGAGTGGTCAGCGGTGGTCTGCTCGACCGGGGTTTACGCCGCGGCGTTCTCGGAAGAGGACCGCAAGCGCGCGATGAAGTGGTTGAAGATGCATGCCCAGTACGACGATGCCCACCCGTGGGAAGCGCTGGAAATCATCTGCACCCTCGCCGGCATGAACCCGAGCAAGGCGTTGCAGGCCGAGCTGCGGCAGGCGATCTGCAAGAGTTATGACTACATGTACCTGTTTCTGGAGCGGTGCATGCAGTTGGAGACTTCGGAGCGCTTGCTGGTCAACCGCGAGCGCCGGACCGTAACCGAAAGCTGATCGAACTGTGGGAGCGAGCCTGCTCGCGAAAGCGGTGGGTCATGCAACGAATCGTTGTCTGACACTCCCTCTTCGCGAGCCGGCTCGCTCCCACAATTGTTTTTCAGCCAGCCATCGCCAGCCGGTTCCGCCCCTCGCGCTTTGCGACATAGAGCGCGCTGTCGGCCCGGCGCAGCAAGCTGTCCGCCGACTCGCCCGGCAGTAACGTCGAGCATCCCAGGCTCACGGTGATCTCGATCAACTGGCCATCGGCAAAGTATTCCTCCGACTGCGTCGCCTGGCGCAAACGCTCGCCGACCATCGCCGCCGCTTCGCGACCGGTGTTGGACAGCAGGATCAGAAACTCTTCGCCGCCATAACGGAACACCATGTCGACGTTGCGCAGTTGCGCCTTGATCGACGCGGCAATGGCTCTGAGCACCTCATCACCGGCGCCATGCCCGTGGTCATCGTTGACCCGTTTGAAGTGGTCGATGTCGAGCATCAGTACCGACAGCGGCTGCGCATGGCGGCGCGACATGTCGATCTCGCGCTGCAAGGTCTGCTCCATGGCCACCCGATTGCCGGCACCGGTCAACGGGTCGCGTAAGGCACTTTGCGTCGCAGCGCGGTAGAGCAGGGCGTTGCGCATCGGGTACAGCAGGCAGGACAGCAGCGACTCGAGGTCGCCCTGTTCCTTGTCATTGAAACGCTGATTGCGGCGGAAGACCAGCTCGCCCATGTGCTCGCCTTCGTGGCTCAGGGTGTAGCTGACCGAGTGGTGGCCGCGCGCGCCGAACTCCAGGCGCAAGTCGCTGGCCTGATGCACATAGCTCAGGGCGTCCAGTGGCACCAGGCGTTGGATTTCGCGGAAGAACAGGCCAAGGATGCGCTGAGGCTCCAGGCTGGTTTGCAGTTGCAGGCTCATTTGCTGACGCAGTTGCGCCAGGCTGGTCGGGCGCTCGATCAGCGCCGGTAGTTGACCGAAGCCCAGGCGCTGCAATTTGGCACTGTCAAAGTCAATTGCATGGGTCTGGGAAGGAGATTTCATATGGCGTGAGCCCCTAAGCAGTAAGTCTGTCTTACAGGCTGGGTGAGAGCGGCTATGGGCTGCGCGTCGTACTGATCCATCAGTCCCGTAGGACATTTGGCGTAAGTTTAGTCTGCCGCAAGACGATCAGTCAGCTATCGAAATCGGCGTCTGCCCCATGGCCATCACACGGCATGTTTTGAGGGAATTTAGAGCGAAACCCGTGCCATTCGGTTCGATTTAATTTAAAGCTTTTCGAATCAATGACTTGCTGGCGGATGCCGGGCGGCCGCGCTGGGTTATTGGCGGCTTTGTGACGGTTATGAGCGGCAATCGCTTGCCGCGCCAGCATTCTGCCGCGGCAACAAATGCGACGTATGGCGTTATTGGGCGTTGAAAGCCTGGCCATTGACGCCCGCGCTGTCCGGGCCCATCAGGTACAGATACACCGGCATGATCTCTTCCGGTGTCGGGTTGTTCAGCGGATTTTCCCCTGGATAAGCCTGCGCGCGCATGCTGGTGCGCGTACCGCCCGGGTTGATGCTGTTGGAGCGTACCGGCGCAACGCCTTCCACTTCATCGGCCAGGGTTTGCATCAGGCCCTCGGTGGCAAATTTCGACACACCGTAAGCGCCCCAGTACGCGCGACCCTTGCGCCCGACGCTGCTGGAGGTGAACACCACCGAAGCATCCTGGGACAGCTTGAGCAACGGCAGCAGGGTGCTGGTCAGCATGAACATCGCGTTGACGTTGACCTGCATGACGCGCATGAAGTTTTCGCCGGACAGTTGTTCGATCGGCGTGCGCGGGCCGATGATCGAAGCGTTGTGCAGCAGGCCGTCGAGATGGCCGAACTCGGTTTCGATCATCGCGGCCAGCTCATCATATTGATGGGGCAGGGCGGTCTCGAGGTTGAACGGGATCACCGCCGGTTGCGGGTGGCCCGCTGCTTCGATCTCGTCGTAGACCTCGGTCAGATTGGCTTCGGTCTTGCCCAGCAGCAACACGGTGGCACCGTGGGCGGCATAGGTTTTCGCCGCAGCCGCGCCGATGCCACGGCCGGCACCGGTGACCAGAATGACCCGATCCTTGAGCAATTCAGGGCGAGCGGTGTAATCAAACATAAAAACCTCACAATCCATTTCATGAAGACCTGCTTGACCCCTGTGGCGAGGGGATTTATCCCCGTTCGGCGGCGAAACCGTCGCAAAACCTGTGTGTCACATCGCCTGGATAAAAGCGGGGGCCGCTTCGCAGCCCAGCGGGGATAAATCCCCTCGCCACACAGGGAGCTTGCAACAGTCAGGTCAGCAGCTGCACAGCGCGCTGTCGAGTACCTTGCGCAACTCCAGCGGGTGATCCACCACCACGTCCGCGCCCCAGTGCCGTGGGTTGTCATCCGGGTGGATGTAGCCGTAGGTCACCGCAGCGGTTTTGGTGCCGGCATCGCGGCCCGATTCGATATCGCGCAGATCATCGCCGATGAACAGCACGGTCGACGGATCCAGATCAAGCATCTTGCAAGCGAGGATCAGCGGCTCCGGGTCCGGCTTGCTGTTCTTCACATGATCCGGGCAGATCAGCAGCGCCGAACGCTCGGCCAGCCCCAGACGTTGCATGATGGGCTCGGCGAAGCGCACCGGTTTGTTGGTGACCACGCCCCAGATCAGGTTGGCCTTTTCGATATCGGCGAGCAGTTCGCCCATGCCGTCGAACAATTTGCTGTGCACCGCGCAGCCGACCAGGTAGCGCTCGAGAAACTCCTGGCGCAGCTCCTCGAACCCCGGCGATTCCGGATCCATCGAAAACGTCACCGCGACCATGGCCTTGGCGCCGCCGGAAATCTCGTCGCGGATGTGCTTGTCGTTGATCGGCGGCAGACCGCGATCGGCGCGCATCGCCTGGCAGATGGCGATGAAGTCCGGCGCGGTGTCGAGCAGGGTGCCGTCCATGTCGAAAAGTACCGCTCTGATGGCCATCGGCTTATTCCTCGCGCAGGGTCTGGATCATGTAGTTGACGTCAACGTCGTTGGCCAGCTTGTAGTGCTTGGTCAGCGGGTTGTAGGTCAGGCCGATGATGTCCTTGACGGTCAGGCCAGCCATGCGGCTCCACGCGCCGAGCTCGGACGGGCGGATGAATTTCTTGAAGTCGTGGGTGCCGCGCGGCAGCAGCTTCATGATGTATTCGGCGCCGATGATCGCGAACAGATACGCCTTCGGGTTGCGGTTGATGGTCGAGAAGAACACCTGGCCGCCCGGCTTGACCATGCGGAAACAGGCGCGGATCACCGAGGATGGATCCGGCACGTGCTCGAGCATCTCCAGGCAGGTGACCACGTCGAACTGCTCGGGCATTTCCTCGGCGAGGGCTTCGGCGGTGATCTGGCGGTATTCGACGCTGACCCCGGATTCCAGCTGATGCAGTTGCGCGACCGCCAGCGGCGCTTCGCCCATGTCGATGCCCATCACCGTGGCGCCGCGCTGGGCCATGGCTTCGCTGAGGATGCCGCCGCCGCACCCGACGTCGAGGACTTTCTTGCCGGCCAGATTGACCCGCTCGTCGATCCAGTTGACCCGCAGCGGGTTGATGTCGTGCAGCGGCTTGAATTCGCTTTCACGGTCCCACCAGCGATGGGCCAGGGCTTCGAATTTGGCGATTTCGGCGTGGTCGACGTTGCTCATGTTCAATTCCTCGAAAAACCTGAAAAGGGCTGTAGCCGCGGATATAGCGCCGCGGTGTTTACGATTCGGTGTGGCCGCTGATGCGCTGGCCCCAGTGGCGGGCGGTCGCGCCCAGCTGTTGTTCGTCCATGCGGGTCAGGCGCCGGTCGTCGAGCAGTTGCTTGCCGGCAACCCACAGGTGTTTCACGCAATCACGCCCGGTCGCGTAGATCAGCTGCGACACCGGGTCATACACCGGTTGCTGCGCCAGGCCGGACAGGTCGAAAGCGACGATGTCCGCGGCTTTGCCAATCTCCAGCGAGCCGACCTGCGCCTCGATCCCCAGTGCACGCGCACCATTGAGGGTGGCCATGCGCAAGGCGCGATGGGCGTCCAGCGCCGTGGCAGAGCCGGCCACGGCTTTGGCCAGCAGGGCAGCGGTGCGGGTTTCGCCGAGCAGGTCGAGATCATTGTTGCTCGCCGCGCCATCGGTGCCGACGGCAACGTTCACCCCAGCCTGCCACAAACGTTCGACCGGGCAGAAGCCGCTGGCCAGTTTCAGATTGGATTCCGGGCAGTGGATCACGCTGCTGTTGCTTTCTACCAGCAGCGCGAGGTCGTCATCGCTGATCTGGGTCATGTGCACCGCCTGGAAGCGCGGGCCGAGCAGGCCAAGGCGGCCAAGTCGCGCCAGTGGCCGTTCGCCGGTTTGCTCTACGGCCTGCTGCACCTCGAATGCGGTTTCATGCACATGCATGTGGATAGAGGCGTCCAGCTCCTCGGCGATGACCCTGATTTTCTCCAGGTTCTCATCACCGACGGTGTAGGGTGCATGCGGGCCGAAGGTGATCTTGATGCGCTCGTGATGCTTGAGATCGCCGAACAATTCGACGCCCTGACGAATGGCTTCGTCGGCACTGCTGGCGCCGGGGATCGGGAAATCGAGGATCGGAATGGCGATCTGCGCGCGGATACCGCTGTTGTGTACGCGCTCGCTGGCGACTTTCGGGAAAAAGTACATGTCAGAGAAGCAAGTGATGCCGCCCTTGATCTGCTCGGCGATGGCCAGATCGGTGCCGTCGCGGACGAAATCCTCATCGACCCATTTGCCTTCGGCCGGCCAGATGTGGTTTTCCAGCCAGGTCATCAGCGGCAGATCGTCAGCCAGGCCACGGAACAGCGTCATCGCCGCGTGGCCGTGGGCATTGATCAGTCCCGGCGCCAACAGAACATCCGGCAGTTCACGGATTTCTGTCGCGTTACACTTCAACGCTTCGGCGCGCGGGCCGATAAACACGATGCAACCGTCACGGATGCCCAGGCCGTGCTCCTTGAGCACCACGCCTGCCGGTTCGACGGGGACCAGCCAGGTCGGCAGCAATAACAGGTCGAGCGCAATGGCAGGTTTCGGCATCGAGGGTCGGTTCCAGTGCTTTTGTAAAGGATGGCGAAGTATACCCGAGCGTCTTCGCGGGGGGATCGCTATAATCGGCGGCTTTTGTTCATGAGTGCGGGGTGTGGGATGCGCGATCGACTGTTGGCTGCGGAGAAAGTGAAGGCCATCGATTGGCGTGATGGCGCGCTGCACCTGCTGGATCAGCGTATTTTGCCGTTCGAGGAAACCTGGATCGCCTACACCAGCGCCGCCGGCGTGGCCGAAGCGATTCGCTCGATGGTCGTGCGTGGCGCACCGGCTATTGGCATCAGTGCGGCTTATGGCATTGTCCTCGCGGCGCGGGCGCGGATTGCCGAGGGCGGCGACTGGTACGCGGCGCTGGAAGAGGATTTCGCCCTGTTGGCCGATTCGCGTCCGACCGCGGTCAATCTGTTCTGGGCGCTGGGCCGCATGCACGATCGCCTGGATCGACTGAAAAGCAACGCCGATCCGCTGGCGGCGCTGGAAGCCGAGGCCATCGCCATTCACGAAAGCGACCGCGAAGCCAACCTGACCATGGCGCAGCTTGGCGTCGATCTGATTCGCAAACATCAAGGCAACGCTCAAGCCATCCTGACCCACTGCAACACCGGCGCGCTGGCCACCGGCGGGTTCGGTACTGCGCTGGGGGTGATCCGCGCTGCTTATATAGAAGGCATGGTCGAGCGCGTTTACGCCGACGAAACCCGGCCATGGTTGCAGGGCTCGCGGCTGACCGCGTGGGAGCTGGCCAACGAAGGCATCCCGGTGACCCTGAATGCCGACTCCGCCGCCGCGCACATCATGAAAACCAAAGGCGTGACCTGGGTGATCGTCGGCGCTGACCGCATCACCGCCAATGGCGACGTGGCGAACAAGATCGGCACCTATCAACTGGCAGTCAACGCCATGCACCACGGCGTGCGCTTCATGGTGGTGGCGCCGAGTTCGACCATCGACATGAATCTGGCCAGCGGCGATGACATTCCGATTGAAGAGCGTGATGGCGCCGAACTGCTGGAAGTCGGCGGTAAACGCGTCGGTGCCGATGTTGAAGCGTTCAACCCGGTGTTTGATGTCACCCCGGCGGATCTGATCGATGCGATCGTCACCGAGAAAGGCATCGTCGAACGCCCGGACACCGCGAAAATGGCCCAGCTGATGTGTCGCAAGCGCCTGCATTGATGCGGTGATTCTCAATGTAGGAGCTGCCGAAGGCTGCGATCTTTTGATCTTGCTTTTTACAGGTCAGGATCAAAAGATCGCAGCCTTCGGCAGCTCCTACAGGTGTTTGAGGCCCTAAAAGTCAATAAACATCCCCAAACCAAGCCTCAATTCTGCATTCAACCAAGCTCTGAGCTTCTGTCGTCCCCCTCAAGCCTGTCATCGGTCAACTAACTATGCTCCATGCGCATCTGGGGGATAGGTGCGTGGCGGCCTTTGTGATAACATCCGGCGTTTTCCGAGGCGGCTCCACGGAGCTGTCTTTACTGCGCAAATCCGCGATCCAATGTTGATTTGTCGTAAGTCGGCGCATGGCACTCGGCCGGCACCGACGAGCTTCGTTGCTCCCACATGGATATGACGAAGTTTCACCAGAAAAAGGAATCAGGCTTCTCATGGGCGAACTGGCCAAAGAAATCCTCCCGGTCAATATCGAAGACGAGCTGAAACAGTCCTACCTCGACTACGCAATGAGCGTGATCGTCGGCCGTGCACTGCCGGATGCGCGCGATGGCCTCAAGCCCGTGCACCGTCGCGTACTGTTCGCGATGAGCGAGCTGGGCAACGACTACAACAAGCCGTACAAGAAATCTGCCCGTGTCGTCGGCGACGTGATCGGTAAGTATCACCCGCACGGTGACACTGCCGTGTACGACACCATCGTTCGTATGGCCCAGCCTTTCTCCCTGCGCTACCTGCTGGTCGACGGCCAGGGCAACTTCGGTTCGGTCGACGGCGACAACGCTGCGGCCATGCGATACACCGAAGTGCGCATGACCAAGCTGGCGCACGAGCTGCTGGCTGACCTGCACAAGGAAACCGTGGACTGGGTGCCGAACTACGACGGCACCGAACTGATCCCGGCAGTCATGCCGACCCGCGTACCGAACCTGCTGGTCAACGGTTCCAGCGGTATCGCCGTGGGCATGGCGACCAACATTCCGCCGCACAACCTCGGTGAAGTCATCGACGGTTGCCTGGCCCTCATCGACAACCCCGAGCTGACCGTCGATGAGCTGATGCAATACATTCCCGGTCCGGACTTCCCGACGGCTGCGATCATCAACGGTCGCGCCGGCATCATCGAAGCCTACCGCACCGGTCGCGGGCGCATTTACATGCGTGCCCGCTCGATCATCGAAGACATCGACAAGGTGGGTGGCCGTCAGCAGATCGTCATCACCGAACTGCCTTACCAGCTGAACAAAGCGCGTCTGATCGAGAAGATCGCCGAGCTGGTCAAAGAGAAGAAGCTCGAAGGCATCACCGAGCTGCGCGACGAGTCCGACAAGGACGGTATGCGCGTCGTCATCGAGCTGCGTCGCGGCGAAGTGCCTGAGGTGATCCTCAACAACCTCTACGCCCAGACCCAGCTGCAATCGGTGTTCGGTATCAACATCGTCGCGCTGATCGACGGCCGCCCACGCATCCTCAACCTCAAGGATCTGCTGGAAGCCTTCGTCCGTCACCGTCGCGAAGTGGTTACCCGCCGTACCGTGTTCGAATTGCGCAAGGCGCGCGAGCGCGGGCACATTCTTGAGGGCCAGGCCGTTGCCCTGTCGAACATCGACCCGGTCATCGCCCTGATCAAGGCCTCGCCAACGCCGTCGGAAGCCAAGGAAGCGCTGATCAGCACGCCTTGGGAATCCTCGGCTGTGGTGGCGATGGTTGAGCGTGCCGGTGCCGATTCGTGCCGTCCGGAAAACCTCGATCCGCAATACGGCCTGCGTGAAGGCAAGTACTTCCTCTCGCCAGAACAGGCGCAAGCCATTCTCGAACTGCGCCTGCACCGTCTGACCGGTCTGGAGCACGAGAAGCTGCTGGCCGAGTATCAAGAGATTCTCAACCAGATCGGCGAGCTGATCCGCATCCTCAACAGCGCTGTGCGCCTGATGGAAGTGATCCGCGAAGAACTGGAAGTGATCCGCGCCGAATACGGCGACGTGCGCCGCACCGAAATTCTCGATGCCCGTCTCGACCTGACCCTGGGCGACATGATCCCGGAAGAAGAGCGCGTCGTGACCATCTCCCACGGTGGCTACGCCAAGACCCAGCCGCTGGCTGCGTACCAGGCTCAGCGTCGTGGCGGCAAAGGCAAATCGGCTACCGGCGTCAAGGACGAGGACTACATCGCTCACCTGCTGGTCGCCAACAGCCACACCACGCTGCTGCTGTTCTCCAGCAAGGGCAAGGTGTACTGGCTCAAGACCTACGAGATTCCGGAAGCATCCCGCGCGGCCCGTGGTCGTCCGCTGGTCAACCTGCTGCCGCTGGATGATGGTGAATACATCACCACCATGCTGCCGGTCGAGGAATACACCGAAGGTCACTACATCTTCATGGCCACCGCCAACGGCACCGTGAAGAAGACCCCGCTGGAATCCTTCAGCCGTCAGCGCAGCGTCGGTCTGATCGCGCTGGAACTGGACGAAGGCGACGTGCTGATCTCTGCGGCCATCACCGATGGTGAGCGCGAAGTGATGCTGTTCTCCGATGGCGGCAAGGTCACCCGTTTCAAAGAATCCGACGTGCGTGCCATGGGCCGTACCGCTCGCGGCGTACGCGGCATGCGTCTGCCGGAAGGGCAGAAGCTGATTTCCATGCTGATCCCGGAAGAAGGCAGCCAGATCCTCACCGCTTCCGAGCGTGGTTACGGCAAGCGCACCGCGATCACCGAGTTCCCTGAGTACAAGCGTGGCGGTCAGGGCGTGATCGCCATGGTCAGCAACGAGCGTAACGGCCGTCTGGTCGGTGCAGTGCAGGTGCTCGACGGCGAAGAAATCATGCTGATCTCCGATCAGGGCACCCTGGTGCGTACCCGTGTCGACGAAGTGTCGAGCCTGGGACGTAATACTCAGGGCGTGACGCTGATCAAGCTGGCCAAGGATGAAACCCTGGTCGGGCTGGAGCGGGTTCAGGAGCCTTCGGAAATCGAAGGCGAAGAGCTCGAAGGTGAAGAGGGCGAGGAAATCGCAGGCAGCGTCGGTATCGACGAAGCGGGTGAAGACCAGCAACTCGACGCCGCAGCAGACGAAGAACCGCAGGAATAAGCGGACAAACGAGGGGGCGGATGAGAATTCGCCCCCTTGTTATTTGTCCGGTATGAAAATTTGCAACACTGCGGCTGATCGTTCCCACGCTCTGCGTGGGAATGCCGCTGGGGACGCTCCGCGTCCCATGACGCGTAGCGTCATTGGATGCATTCCCACGCGGAGCGTGGGAACGATCAGCCGCAAACCAGAAGATTCAAGTGACCACCAAATCAGAGCGAGATTGGATGTGAGCAAGCGAGCCTATAACTTCTGCGCCGGTCCGGCGGCGCTGCCTGAAGCTGTCCTGCAGCGCGCCCAGGGTGAACTCCTTGATTGGCACGGCAAGGGTCTGTCGGTCATGGAAATGAGCCATCGCAGCGATGAGTTCGTGTCCATCGCCACCCAGGCCGAGCAGGATCTGCGTGACCTGCTGAATATCCCGTCGAACTACAAAGTGCTGTTTCTGCAGGGCGGCGCCAGCCAGCAGTTCGCACAGATCCCGCTGAACCTGTTGCCTGAAGGCGGCTCGGCCGACTACATCGACACCGGTATCTGGTCGCAGAAAGCCATCGAAGAAGCCTCGCGCTATGGCCACGTCAACGTTGCTGCCACTGCCAAGCCTTACGACTATTTCGCCATTCCCGGCCAGAACGAGTGGAACCTGTCGAAAGACGCCGCTTACGTTCACTACGCGCCGAACGAAACCATCGGCGGTCTGGAATTCCAGTGGATCCCGCAAACCGGTGACGTGCCGCTGGTCGCCGACATGTCTTCGGACATCCTCTCGCGCCCGGTCGATATTTCGCGTTTCGGCATGATCTACGCTGGCGCGCAGAAGAACATCGGCCCGAGCGGCATCGTCGTCAACATCATTCGCGAAGACTTGCTCGGCAAGGCCCGTTCGCTGTGCCCGACCATGCTCAACTACAAGGTCGCGGCCGATAACGGTTCGATGTACAACACCCCGCCGACGCTGGCCTGGTACCTGTCCGGTCTGGTGTTCCAATGGCTGAAAGAGCAGGGCGGCGTCGAAGCGATTGCCAAGCTCAACGACGTCAAGCAGCGCACCCTGTACAACTTCATCGATGCCAGCGGTCTCTACAGCAACCCGATCAACAAGTCGGATCGCTCGTGGATGAACGTACCGTTCCGTCTCGCTGATGATCGTCTGGACAAGCCGTTCCTTGCCGGTGCCGACGAGCGCGGCCTGCTCAACCTCAAGGGGCACCGCTCGGTGGGCGGCATGCGCGCGTCCATCTACAACGCCGTCGACATCAACGCGGTCAACGCGCTGGTGGCCTACATGGCGGAATTCGAGAAGGAACACGGCTGATGTCCGAGCAAGAACTCAAGGCACTGCGCGTTCGCATCGACGCTCTGGACACCAAAGTCCTCGAGCTGATCAGTGAGCGTGCGCGTTGCGCCCAGGAAGTCGCCCGCGTGAAGATGGCCTCGCTGGCCGAAGGCGAAGTGCCGGTGTTCTATCGTCCCGAGCGCGAAGCTCAGGTGCTCAAGCGGGTGATGGAGCGCAATCAGGGGCCGCTGGGCAACGAAGAAATGGCGCGGCTGTTCCGCGAAATCATGTCGTCGTGCCTGGCGCTGGAGCAGCCACTGAAAGTGGCTTATCTCGGTCCTGAAGGCACCTTCACCCAAGCGGCAGCGATGAAGCACTTCGGCCACGCAGTGATCAGCAAGCCGATGGCGGCAATCGACGAAGTGTTCCGTGAAGTGGCGGCCGGTGCGGTGAATTTCGGCGTGGTGCCGGTGGAAAACTCCACCGAAGGCGCGGTCAATCACACGCTGGACAGCTTCCTCGAGCACGACATGGTGATCTGTGGCGAAGTCGAGCTGCGCATCCACCATCATTTGCTGGTCGGCGAAAACACCAAGACCGACAGCATCAGCCGCATCTATTCCCACGCGCAGTCGCTGGCTCAGTGCCGCAAGTGGCTGGACGCGCATTACCCGAATGTCGAACGCGTCGCGGTGTCGAGCAACGCCGAAGCGGCCAAGCGGGTCAAGGGTGAGTGGAATTCGGCAGCGATCGCTGGCGATATGGCGGCGGGGCTGTACGGCCTGACGCGCCTGGCGGAGAAGATCGAAGATCGCCCGGACAACTCGACGCGCTTCCTGATGATCGGTAACCAGGAAGTGCCGCCGACCGGCGACGACAAGACTTCGATCATCGTCTCCATGAGCAACAAGCCCGGCGCGCTTCATGAGCTGCTGGTGCCGTTCCACGACAATGGCATCGACCTGACCCGCATCGAAACCCGTCCGTCGCGCAGCGGCAAATGGACTTACGTGTTCTTCATCGACTTCGTCGGCCACCACCGTGATCCGTTGATCAAAGGTGTGCTGGAAAAGATCAGTCAGGAAGCAGTAGCACTCAAAGTGCTGGGTTCCTACCCGAAAGCAGTTCTCTAAGGGGCGGTAGCAAATGAGTGGCAACTTCCTCGCTCTGGCACAGCCGGGCGTGCAACAACTTTCGCCGTACGTTCCGGGCAAGCCTGTGGACGAACTGGCGCGCGAGCTGGATCTGGATCCGGCAAAAATCGTCAAACTGGCGAGCAACGAAAACCCATTGGGCGCCAGTCCGAAGGCATTGGCGGCGATTCGCGAAGAGCTGGCCGAGCTGACTCGTTATCCGGACGGCAATGGTTTCGCCCTGAAGTCTCTGCTCGCCGAGCAGTGCCGCGTCGAGCTGAATCAGGTCACGCTGGGCAATGGCTCCAACGATATTCTTGAACTGGTTGCGCGTGCCTATCTGGCGCCGGGCCTGAATGCGGTGTTCAGTGAGCACGCGTTCGCTGTGTATCCGATTGCTACCCAAGCTGTCGGTGCGCAGGCCAAAGTCGTTCCAGCCAAAGACTGGGGCCATGACCTGCCGGCGATGCTTGCGGCCATCGATGCCAACACCCGCGTGGTGTTCATTGCCAACCCGAACAACCCGACCGGCACCTGGTTCGGCGCAGAAGCGCTGGACGAATTCCTGCAGGACGTTCCCGAGCATGTGCTGGTAGTCCTCGACGAGGCTTACATCGAGTACGCCGAAGGCAGCGATTTGCCGGACGGTCTCGACTTCCTCGCCGCCTACCCGAACCTGCTGGTGTCGCGCACCTTCTCCAAGGCCTATGGCCTGGCCGCGCTGCGCGTCGGTTATGGCTTGTCGACACCTGTGGTGGCGGACGTGCTGAACCGTGTTCGTCAGCCATTCAACGTCAACAGCCTCGCGTTGGCGGCGGCGTGTGCGGCGCTGAAGGACGAGGAATATCTGGCACAAAGCCGTCAGCTCAACGAATCCGGCATGCAGCAGTTGCAGGCGGGTTTCCGTGAGTTGGGGCTGGGCTGGATCGAGTCCAAAGGCAACTTCATCTGCGTCGATCTCGGCGAGGTCGCGGCGCCGATTTTTCAGGGCTTGCTGCGCGAAGGCGTGATCGTGCGTCCGGTGGCCAATTACGGCATGCCGAACCACCTGCGGGTGACCATCGGTCTGCCGGCGGAAAACAGCCGTTTCCTCGAGGCGCTGCGCAAGGTTCTGGCTCGTGGTTGATGTCACTGCGCTGCAACCTGCTGCACCTATGATCGGTCGCCTCGTGGTGGTCGGTCTGGGGTTGATCGGTGGTTCGTTTGCCAAGGGTTTGCGTGAAAGCGGCCTGTGCCGTGAGGTGGTTGGTGTTGATCTCGACCCGCAATCGCGCAAGCTCGCGGTCGAATTGGGTGTGGTCGATCGCTGCGAAGATGATTTGGCGGCGGCTTGCGTCGGTGCCGATGTGATTCAGCTGGCGGTGCCGATTCTGGCCATGGAAAAACTGCTCGCGCGTCTGGCTGTCATGGATCTGGGGCAGGCGATTCTTACGGATGTCGGCAGCGCCAAAGGCAACGTGGTGCGCGCCGCGACCGAAGCGTTCGGCGGCATGCCGGCGCGCTTCGTCCCCGGGCACCCGATTGCCGGTTCCGAGCAGAGCGGGGTGGAAGCCTCGAATGCCGAGCTGTTCCGCCGGCACAAGGTGATCCTGACGCCGCTCGAGCAGACCGATCCTGCCGCGCTGGCGCTGGTCGATCGTCTCTGGCGCGAACTGGGCGCGGATGTCGAGCACATGCAGGTCGAGCGTCACGATGAAGTGCTGGCCGCGACCAGTCATCTGCCGCATCTGCTGGCTTTCGGTCTGGTCGATTCGTTGGCCAAGCGCAATGAAAATCTGGAGATCTTCCGTTACGCTGCCGGTGGTTTTCGCGATTTCACAAGAATCGCCGGAAGCGACCCGGTGATGTGGCACGACATCTTCCTCGCCAACCGCGAGGCTGTCCTGCGCACACTCGATACATTTCGCAGCGACCTCGACGCCTTGCGCGACGCGGTCGATGCAGGGGATGGGCACCAATTATTGGGCGTTTTCACGCGCGCCCGGGTTGCCCGCGAGCATTTCAGTAAAATCCTGGCCCGCAGGGCCTATGTGGACGCTATGAATTCCAACGATCTGATCTTCCTGGCTCAACCTGGTGGCCGCCTGTCCGGTCGGATTCGCGTACCGGGTGACAAATCGATTTCCCACCGTTCGATCATGCTCGGCTCGCTGGCCGAAGGCGTCACCGAAGTCGAAGGCTTCCTTGAGGGCGAAGACGCCCTGGCGACCTTGCAGGCGTTTCGCGACATGGGCGTGGTCATCGAAGGCCCGCATCACGGCCGCGTGACCATCCACGGTGTCGGCCTGCACGGCCTGAAACCTGCGCCGGGCCCGATCTATCTGGGCAACTCCGGCACCTCGATGCGTCTGCTCTCCGGCCTGCTGGCGGCGCAGAACTTCGACAGCACCTTGACCGGCGACGCTTCGCTGTCCAAGCGTCCGATGAACCGCGTGGCCAATCCGCTGCGGGAAATGGGCGCCGTGATCGAAACGGCTGCCGAAGGTCGTCCACCGATGACCATTCGCGGTGGTCACAAGCTCAAAGGCCTGACCTACACCATGCCGATGGCCAGTGCCCAGGTGAAATCCTGTCTGCTGCTCGCCGGTCTGTATGCCGAAGGCAAGACCACCGTTACCGAGCCGGCACCGACCCGCGATCACACCGAGCGCATGCTGCGTGGCTTCGGCTACCCGGTCAGCGTTGACGGCGCCACGGCTTCGGTCGAGTCCGGCGGCAAGCTCACCGCGACTCACATCGAAGTGCCGGGCGATATTTCGTCGTCGGCGTTTTTCCTGGTCGCGGCCTCGATCGCCGAGGGTTCGGAGCTGGTGCTGGAGCACGTCGGCATCAACCCGACCCGTACTGGTGTGATCGATATCCTGCGTCTGATGGGCGCCGATATCACTCTGGAAAACCAGCGTGAAGTGGGCGGCGAGCCAGTGGCTGACTTGCGCGTGCGCGCAGCTAAACTCAAAGGTATCGAGATTCCGGAGGCGCTGGTGCCGCTGGCGATCGACGAATTCCCGGTCCTGTTCGTTGCTGCCGCGTGCGCCGAAGGGCGTACCGTGCTCACTGGCGCCGAAGAGCTGCGGGTCAAGGAATCCGATCGGATTCAGGTCATGGCGGACGGTTTGCTGGCGCTGGGCGTCAAGTGCGAACCGACCCCGGACGGCATTATCATCGACGGCGGCCAGATCGGCGGCGGTGAAGTGCACGGGCACGGCGACCACCGTATCGCCATGGCCTTCAGCGTCGCCTCGTTGCGCGCCACTGCACCGATCCGCATCCACGATTGCGCCAACGTCGCGACCTCGTTCCCCAACTTCCTCGCGCTGTGCGGGCAAGTCGGCATTCGTGTGGCACAAGAGGCTCAGTCGTGAAAAACATTGCACCGGTCATCACCATCGATGGGCCAAGCGGCTCCGGCAAAGGCACGGTCGCCGGGATTCTGGCCAAGCGTCTGGGCTGGAACCTGCTGGATTCCGGTGCGCTTTATCGCTTGCTCGCGTTTGCTGCGCACAACCATGGCGTCGACCTGACCAATGAAGAGTTGCTGAAAACGCTGGCCGCTCATCTGGATGTGCAGTTCATCGCCGCGACCGAAGGTCAGCTGCAGCGGATCATTCTCGAAGGCGACGAAGTCAGCGATGTCATTCGCACCGAAAGTGTCGGTTCCGGCGCCTCGCAAGTGGCTGCGCTGCCCGCCGTGCGGGAGGCGCTGCTGCAGCGCCAACGTGCGTTTCAGGAAGGGCCGGGCCTGGTGGCCGACGGTCGCGACATGGGCACGGTGGTTTTTCCGGATGCACCACTGAAGATTTTCCTCACCGCCAGTGCCGAGGAGCGGGCGCGCCGTCGATATTTGCAGTTGAAGGGCAAAGTCGAGGGTGTTAGTCTGTCGAGTCTGCTAGATGAGATCCGTGCACGCGATGAGCGTGACACCCAGCGCGCAGTAGCCCCGCTCAAGCCGGCGGCCGACGCGATTCAGCTGGATTCAACGGAGCTTTCCATCGATCAGGTGCTTGAACGCATCATGAGCGAGATCGCCATTCGCGATATCGCCGGGTGACCAAGAAGGTCGCAGGGGACCAGTCATAGTCCTGCGGTGCTTCTTTTAAATGAAACTAACCCACACCGTCTGGGGTGTGGAGATGGGCGTTTACTTCGCCCTCATCTACAGGAATTAAAATGAGCGAAAGCTTTGCGGAACTCTTTGAAGAAAGCCTGAAAACCCTGAACCTTCAGGCAGGCTCCATCATCACCGGTGTTATCGTTGATATCGATTACCAGGCTCGCTGGGTAACCGTTCACGCTGGTCTGAAGTCTGAAGCACTCATCCCGCTTGAGCAGTTCTACAACGATGCTGGCGAACTGAACATCAACGTTGGTGATGAAGTTCACGTTGCTCTGGATTCGGTTGAAGACGGCTTTGGCGAAACCAAGCTGTCCCGTGAAAAAGCCAAGCGCGCTGAATGCTGGATCGTTCTGGAAGCAGCCTTCGCAGCCGAGGAAGTGGTCAAGGGCGTTATCAACGGTAAGGTTAAAGGCGGCTTCACTGTCGACGTTAACGGCATCCGTGCGTTCCTGCCAGGTTCCCTGGTTGACGTCCGTCCAGTGCGCGACACCACGCACCTGGAAGGCAAAGAGCTGGAATTCAAGGTCATCAAGCTGGACCAGAAGCGCAACAACGTTGTCGTTTCCCGTCGCAGCGTCCTCGAAGCCGAGAACTCCGCCGAGCGTGAAGCTCTGCTGGAATCCCTGCAGGAAGGCCAGCAAGTCAAAGGTATCGTCAAAAACCTCACCGATTACGGCGCATTCGTCGATCTGGGTGGCGTGGACGGCCTGCTGCACATCACCGACATGGCCTGGAAGCGCATCAAGCATCCTTCCGAGATCGTCAACGTTGGTGACGAAATCGACGTCAAGGTTCTGAAATACGATCGCGAACGCAACCGTGTTTCCCTGGGCCTGAAGCAACTGGGCGAAGATCCATGGGTTGCTATCAAAGCCCGTTACCCAGAAGGCACTCGCGTTACCGCTCGTGTAACCAACCTGACCGACTACGGCTGCTTCGCTGAGCTGGAAGAAGGCGTTGAAGGTCTGGTACACGTTTCGGAAATGGACTGGACCAACAAGAACATCCACCCTTCGAAAGTCGTACAAGTCGGCGACGAAGTGGAAGTCATGGTTCTGGACATCGACGAAGAGCGTCGTCGTATCTCCCTGGGCATCAAGCAGTGCAAGTCGAACCCATGGGAAGACTTCTCTGGCCAGTTCAACAAGGGCGACAAGATCTCCGGCACCATCAAGTCGATCACCGATTTCGGTATCTTCATTGGTCTGGACGGCGGCATCGACGGTCTGGTTCACCTGTCCGACATCTCCTGGAACGAAGTGGGCGAAGAAGCCGTACGTCGTTTCAAGAAGGGCGACGAGCTGGACACCGTTATCCTGTCGGTTGACCCAGAGCGCGAGCGCATCTCCCTGGGCATCAAGCAACTGGAAAGCGATCCGTTCTCCGAGTACGTCTCGGTTAACGACAAGGGCGCTATCGTGACCGGTACCGTGAAAGAAGTTGACGCCAAAGGCGCCATCATCGTTCTGGCCGACGACATCGAAGCTACCCTGAAAGCCTCCGAAATCAGCCGTGACCGCGTTGAAGACGCGCGCAACGTTCTGAAAGAAGGCCAGGAAGTTGAAGCCAAGATCATCAGTGTTGACCGCAAGAGCCGCGTAATCCAGCTCTCGATCAAGTCGAAAGACGACGCTGAAGAGAAAGAAGCCATCCAGAGCCTGAAAGCAGCTCCGGAAGGCGAAGCAGCTGACACCACTATGGCGGCACTGCTGCGTCAAGCAATGGCCAAACAGAACTGAGTTCTGCTTGATCATTAAAAAGGGCGACTTCGGTCGCCCTTTTTTGTGCCTGCGATTTGGTCTTCGTACGTCCGTGCATGAAACCAATGCCGACGCCTGCGGGTCTGTTTCTTTAATCGGATCAATCGCCTATTCGCGACTAAGCTTGATCTTGAGCATTAGTCGTCAGGCTTGCCTGGCATAAGGAAGTGGATGAACAAGGTACTTGTTGTTGCAATGGTCTTGGCGCTGGCAGGTTGCACCACCAGTGCGAAAACCCATGCGGTGCGCGGCGTCAGTGGTATCGAGGTCGACTGTTCCGGGCTGGGTTCCGGTTGGGAAAAGTGCCAGAAGCGTGCAGCGAAGGAGTGTAAAGGCAAGGGCTATAAGGTCATCACCCGTTCTGACGATGCCAAAGATGAAGACGAATACCCGTTTGGCTTTAATCCGGCGGGCTTCGTGACCCGGACCATGCTGGTGATGTGTCGTTAGGGCAGCGGCGAGCCGACTCGCCACTGGAGTGCCCTGAAAATGGGCGTTTTGACCCCGGGAAAGATATGTCAATCCCTGGGCTGTTCAAATTCTTCCGGGCATGCTAAAACCTTTCAAGCGCTGATCTAGCTGCTTGAAAAAGAAGGGAAAAATATGACGAAGTCGGAGTTGATCGAACGAATTGTCACCCATCAAGGGCTACTCTCATCCAAGGATGTGGAGCTGGCCATCAAGACCATGCTTGAACAAATGTCTCAGTGCCTCGCCACCGGTGATCGTATCGAGATCCGTGGTTTCGGCAGCTTCTCCCTGCACTACCGCGCACCGCGCGTCGGCCGCAATCCAAAGACCGGCCAGTCGGTAAGTCTGGACGGTAAATTCGTGCCGCATTTCAAGCCGGGCAAGGAATTGCGTGACCGCGTGAACGAAGAAGAGGAGGAGGGCGCTTGATCTTCGCTATTCAAATTCAAGGGGGCGTGGATGCGTAACCTCAAACGCATACTGCTTGGCGTTTTTCTTCTGCTGATGGTTCTGATTGTTCTGGCGTTTGTGCTGGAAAACCAGCAATCGGTTTCGCTTTTGTTTCTGGGTTTTACCGGCCCGCAGTTGCCGGTGTCGGTTGTTGCGGTGTTGGCGTTGCTGATTGGTATGTTGATTGGTCCTGTGTTGGGCTGGTTTCTTGGACGTTCGTCCAGAGCTGCACGCAAGCGACTCGTCTGAGAGCGACAGGCGCACGGCATCTGTCGAAATTGCGCCTCAGCCTGTCTTTATCCATTAGTAAAAGCATCATTAAGCTGTAAAATGCGTCCCTTGTTCGATCGTGCCGTATTGCATGTCGATTCAGACTGACTCTGACGGATGCCAATTAGTGGCTTCTGCATTCATGGATTAGACCGCGCTCTCTGGCAGCGCTGTCCGCAGCTCAAGGGTATCGCTTCGCGTGAAAATTCTAGTTACCGGCGGTGCCGGCTTCATTGGCTCGGCAGTTATTCGTCATATCATCTCCAGCACACGTGATGCAGTCGTTAATGTCGATAAGCTGACTTACGCCGGCAATCTAGAGTCCCTGAAAGACGTTAGTCGGAATTCGCGTTACGCCTTCGAGCGCGTCGATATCTGTGATCGTGATGAAATCGATCGTGTGCTGCGTGAGCATCAACCCGATGCCATCATGCATTTGGCCGCAGAGTCCCACGTAGACCGCTCCATCTCCGGTCCGTCTGAGTTCATCCAGACCAATATCATCGGTACTTACACGCTGCTCGAAGCAGCGCGCCATTACTGGGCTGCGTTGGATGGTGAGCGCAAAGCGAATTTCCGCTTCCATCACATTTCGACCGACGAGGTTTACGGAGATCTCGAAGGTCCGGAAGACCTCTTCACCGAAACCACGGCTTATCAGCCAAGCTCACCCTACTCGGCGAGCAAGGCCAGCTCCGATCATCTGGTTCGGGCCTGGGCACGCACTTATGGCTTGCCTACGCTGGTGACCAACTGCTCGAACAACTATGGGCCATGTCACTTCCCTGAGAAGCTGATCCCGCTAATCATTCTCAATGCACTGGAAGGCAAGCCGCTGCCGGTGTACGGCAAAGGCGATCAGGTTCGCGATTGGTTGTATGTCGAAGATCATGCTCGTGCATTGTACAAGGTCGTGACCGAAGGCATCATCGGTGAGACCTACAATATCGGTGGACACAACGAAAAACAGAACATCGAAGTGGTGCATACCCTGTGTTCGTTGCTCGATGAGTTGCGACCTGATTCGGCCCATCGTCCCCATGCCACACTGATTACCTATGTGCAGGACCGCCCCGGGCATGATCAGCGTTATGCAATCGATGCCAGCAAGATCCAGCGGGAATTGGGTTGGGCGCCTGAAGAGACCTTCGAGACCGGAATTCGCAAGACTGTCGAGTGGTATTTGAACAACGCTGATTGGGTTGAGCACGTGAAGAGCGGCAGCTATCAGCAGTGGATCGATCAGAACTATACGGATCGCTCGAACAACGCATGAAAATTCTGCTGCTGGGCAAGAACGGTCAGGTGGGCTGGGAGCTGCAACGCTCTCTGGCTCCGCTTGGAGAGTTGATTGCACTTGATCGCCATCAGGCCGGTGGATTGAATGGCGATCTGTCGAATCCCGAGGCTCTTCGCGCGACGATTCGGCAGGTGCAGCCCGACGTTATCGTTAACGCTGCTGCTTACACTGAGGTTGATAAAGCCGAATCGGAAACCGAGCTGGCTGGCCGTGTAAACGGCATTGCAACAGGTGTAATGGCTGAAGAAGCCGTCGCCTCCGGTGCCTGGCTGGTTCATTACTCAACCGAATACGTTTTCGATGGCCAAGGCACTACTGCGTGGCGGGAAACGGATGCCGTTGCGCCGGTGAATCATTATGGCTTCAGTAAAGTCGCTGGCGAGCAGGCAATCACTGCATCGGGCTGCAGGCACCTGATCTTCCGTACCAGTTGGGTTTATGGTGCTCGCGGTAACAATTTCGCGAAAACGATGCTGCGGTTGGCCAAGGATCGGGAAACGTTGAGAGTGATCGCAGATCAGATCGGAGCGCCTACCGGTGCAGATCTGATAGCCGACGTAACGGCTCAGGCTCTTCGCCAAGCGCTGCAACAGCCCGAGCTGGCGGGGTTGTACCATCTGGCAGCCGCTGGTGAAGTGTCCTGGCATGGCTACGCAAGCCACGTGATCGCTTTCGCTCAAGCCAATGGTGAATTACTCGCCGTGAAGGCTATCGAGCCAGTCGAAAGCGCTGCCTATCCGACGCCCGCACATCGACCGCTGAACTCGCGTCTGGATACTCAAAAGCTGCGCGCTACTTTTTCTCTACACTTGCCGGATTGGCAAAGTGGTGTAACCCGAATGCTCAGGGAAATTCTGAATAAATGATCAAGACCAATCGTAAAGGCATCATTCTCGCTGGTGGCTCCGGGACACGTTTGCATCCGGTCACGCTGGGGGTGTCCAAGCAGCTGTTGCCTATCTACGACAAACCGATGATTTTCTATCCGTTGTCTGTGCTCATGCTCGCGGGCATACGAGAAATCCTGATCATTTCGACCCCTGAAGACTTGCCCAATTTCCGCAAGTTGCTGGGCGACGGCAGTCTGTATGGCATCGAGTTGAGTTATGCCGAACAGCCGAGCCCGGACGGCCTTGCGCAGGCGTTCATCATCGGCGAATCGTTTATCGGTAGCGACCCTTGCTGCCTGATTCTCGGCGACAATATCTTTTACGGTCAGTACTTCACCGAAAACCTGCGCTCGGCCAACGCTCAGGCCTCGGGCGCGACAGTGTTCGGCTATCACGTGTCCGACCCGGAGCGTTTCGGAGTGGTGGAATTCGATGCCAATGGCTGTGCGCTGAGCATCGAAGAAAAGCCACTGAAGCCGAAATCCAACTACGCCGTGACCGGGTTGTACTTCTACGATAACCAGGTCGTCGAAATCGCCAAGAACATCAAACCGTCGGAGCGGGGCGAGCTGGAAATCACCGATATCAACCGGGCATATCTGGAGCAGAAAACCCTTAACGTAGAAATGTTGGGGCGCGGTTTTGCCTGGCTGGATACCGGTACGCATGACTCGCTCCTGGAAGCCGGGCATTTCGTCCACACCATTGAGCACCGTCAGGGGCTCAAAGTCGCTTGCCTTGAAGAAATTGCCTACCACAACGGCTGGATCAGCGCAGAGCAAGTCGAAGCTCAGGCGCTGCGCCTGAAGAAAACCGGTTACGGGCAATATCTGCAGAAGCTGCTCGATCAGCCAGTACGTTGACGGGCGCGGTTTATCGAGCGCTGTTTGTAGCATTCTGTCGAGGTATCAATTGCGATTGGCGCTGTAGAATGGCAGGCAATTACGCAACGTATTCCGCGCTCGCGAGGGCGCATGTGTCATCGGTCCCGTTGTCTTGAGATCGAGAGGCGGGGCAAGGATTCTGCACTGGGTTTGGTGCAGTTGGATTGCAAACATAATTGAGACTGCTTTCCTGACAATCATTGACGGGAGAGAGGGTTAAGGACTTTGAGCATGGAACTGATTCCCGTAATTTTGTCTGGCGGAGTGGGCAGCCGGTTGTGGCCTGTATCCCGTGAAGCCCATCCCAAGCCCTTCATGGAGTTGCCGGATGGTCAGAATCTGATCCAGAAGACGTTCCTGCGCGCCTCACGGCTGGACGGTGTGGTGGAAGTCCTCACCGTGACCAATCGTGAGCTGCTGTTCAAGACTGAAGATGAATACGGCCTCGTCAACACGGCCGGGCACGCGCAGGGCTTCATTCTCGAGCCGTTCGGGCGCAATACTGCGGCCGCAGTCGCGGCGGCAGCCTTGCAACTGGAGGCCACCCATGGCCCTGATGCGCACATGCTGGTGCTCGCAGCCGATCATTTGATTCAGGACGAAAAAGCCTTTGCCGCGGCGGTGTCCAATGCCGTGGCGCTGGCCACTGAAGGCTGGCTGGTTACGTTTGGCATTCAGCCGACCTATCCGGAAACCGGTTTCGGTTACATCGAAGCGCAGAAAGAGGCGCCGCTCAAAGGCGGGCTGAGGGTCGCCCGGTTTGTCGAGAAGCCTGATCTGCAGACTGCACAGAACTATGTCAGTGCTGGCAACTATTTCTGGAACTCGGGCATGTTCTGTTTCCGTGTAGGCACCGTCCTGGAAGAGCTTCGGCTGCACGCTCCAGACGTTGTCGAGGCGGTCGCGAAGACCATCGAGGTATCTCGCCTGACCTCCTCCAACAAATATCGTTGCCTGGCGCTGGACAGCGAAAGCTTTGCGCAGGTGCCGGATATTTCCATCGACTATGCCTTGATGGAGCGTTCCCAGAAAGTCGCAACCATTCCGTGCGACATCGGCTGGAGTGACATCGGTTCATGGAACGCGGTGAGCGAACTGACGGCCCCGGACGAGAATGGCAACCGCTTCGAAGGCGAAGTGCTGTCCCATGGCTCGCGCAATAATTATGTGAACAGCGAAGGGCGTCTGACCGCGCTGGTCGGTGTGGAAGACCTGTTGGTCATCGACACGCCTGATGCGGTGATGATTGCTCATAAAGATCACGCTCAAGACGTGAAACACATCGTCAATCAGCTCAAGGCGTGCAGCCATACCGTGCATTTGCTGCACCGTACGGTCCACCGTCCATGGGGGACCTACACCACCCTGGAAAACGGCGAACGCTTCAAGATCAAGCGGATTGTCGTAAAGCCCAAGGCGTCGCTGTCGCTGCAGATGCATCATCACCGCAGTGAGCACTGGATCGTCGTCAGCGGGATGGCGGTCGTGGTCAACGACCAGCAGGAACTGATGCTCAACACCAACGAGTCGACGTTCATCCGTGCCGGTCACCAGCATCGCCTCATGAACCCGGGCGTCATTGACCTGGTGCTGATCGAGGTGCAGAGCGGCGATTATCTGGGTGAAGACGATATCGTCCGCTTTGAAGACAATTACGGCCGCGTCGACAAATAACAGCGCGGTGGCAGCCATAGGCCTGACCGGCGATTTTTTACCGGTCGGGCTTATTTGCATGTGACATTGCGCGACTTCACTCCCTATCGATGATTCACAGCTGCGGCATTTACCGGCGGCTGTCTCGGATTCCCAGGCAAGAGATCGAAATGCATACCCCTATCAAGACCCGCTGCTTCAAGGCTTATGACATCCGTGGTGAAGTACCGGTCGATCTGAATGAGGATGTCGCTTACCGGATCGGCCGGGCCATGGTCGTTGAGTTGCAAGCCAAAAGCATCGTGCTGGGGCGCGATATGCGACTGGAAAGTCCGATGCTGGCCGAGGCGATGGCCCGTGGACTGAGAGAGGCAGGTGCCGATGTCATCGACATTGGCCTGTGCGGAACTGAAGAAGTCTATTTCGCCACCAGTGCCTTCAATGCCGATGGTGGCGTAATGATCACGGCGAGTCACAATCCCAAAGGCTATAACGGGATGAAACTCGTCAAGTCGCAGTCACGTCCCATCAGCGGTGACACCGGGCTGAACGCCATCCGTGATCGGGTAGAGAGTGGTGACCTTGGCGCGTTGGCGGATGCCGTAGGTAATGTGCGTGAGGCGTTCGTTAAAAGCCGTTACATCGACCACTTGCTGACTTACATCAACGTGGCGAACCTCAAGCCGCTGAAGATCCTCGCAGACCCTGGCAACGGTGCTGCCGGGCCGGTCCTGCAGGAGTTGATGGGCAAGTTGCCATTCGAATGGACGCTGATCAATGCCGAGCCGGACGGTCACTTCCCCAATGGCGTGCCCAACCCTCTGTTGCCGGAAAATCGCGAGCTGACGCGCCAGGCATTGCTTGAAAATGGCTGCGATGTCGGGTTGGCCTGGGATGGGGATTTCGACCGCTGTTTCTTTTTCGATGAAACAGGCCGGTTTATCGAAGGTTATTACCTGGTCGGTCTGCTGGCGGAAATGCTCCTCAAGCAACACCCGGGCAGCAAGATCATTCATGACCCGAGGCTGACCTGGAACACCATCGAGCAGGTCGAGCAAGCGGGCGGGGTACCGGTGCTGTGCAAGACCGGACATGCCTTTATCAAAGAGCGCATGCGTATCGAGGACGCCATTTATGGCGGCGAAATGAGCGCCCACCACTATTTCCGTGATTTCGCCTATTGTGACAGCGGGATGATCCCCTGGTTGTTGGTCACGGCCCTGATGTCCAGCACTGGCAAGAGCTTGGCGCAACTGGTCGATGAGCGTATTGCCGCTTATCCATGCACCGGCGAGATCAATTATCGCGTTGAAGATGTGCCGGCGATGCTGCACAAAGTCCTGGAGCATTTCCTGCCGCTCAATCCCGCGCTCGACAGGACTGACGGCATCAGCGTGTCGTTTGCCGACTGGCGCTTCAACCTGCGTGGCTCCAACACCGAGCCGCTGTTGCGCCTCAACGTCGAAACCCGTGGCGATCAGGCATTGATGTGGGCGCGTCTGAAAGAGATCGAGTTGTTGATCAAAGGGGCTTGAAGCTTCGCCCGTCTGGTATTCAGCAGCGCCCGTGCTTTGGTGAGCGAAGCACAGCGATGCGGGCGCGGGTTGCGAAATATCATTTCTATAGGTTGCCATTTTGAAAACGGTTTTATTGCTAAGCACGTACCCGATTGCCAGTCCCCGCCACGGCGGACAGGTCCGGGTCGCCAACATCGCCAAGACCTTTCGCGAAAATGGTTGGGATGTAACTCATCTGGCGGTATATGAGCCGGAAGGTTATCCGCCATCTACCCTGGGTGCCAACGATGTCAGCTTTCCGGCTGGCAGCGATTTCAGGAAATACAAGGGCACGTATGTGCCACTGATCAACGATTTGCTGTCCGGGGAATTCGCAGCGTCGGAGCAGGGCGGGTTTGCTGACATTCTCAAGAAACTGCCGCCAGTGATCGACGTCATTCATGTCGAGCAGCCATGGCTATGGCCGCTGGTGCTGAAGATCCGCCAGATGCCGCAATACGCCAATGCGTGCCTCATTTACGGTTCGCAGAACATCGAGGCTCCGCTGAAGCAGGAGATTCTCGACAGCTATGGCATCAAGGGCGCCGAATCGGTGATCGCCGACATCGAGACGCTCGAGCGCAAGGCAACGCTGGAAGCAGATATTGCCGTGGCGGTAACCCAGGCCGATTTCGATATTCTCAAGGTCTGGGGCGCGAAAAGACCGCTGCTGGCGTCCAACGGTATCGCGCCGTGGTCGGCCAGGGCGGAGTTGCTCGTCAGTTGGAAAGAGCGGCTGCCGCAGTCGCCCTGGATTCTCTATGTTGCCAGTGCTCATCCGCCCAACTTCAAGGGTTTCAATGAATGCCTCGGCAGTTCTCTGGCGTGCATTCCTCCGGACAGCAAACTGGTGGTGGTCGGCAGTGTATGTGAGCACCTCGAAACCACACTTCGCGACAGTCGCTGGGGGCAACTGAACCTGTCGCGCCTGCAACTGCTGTACATGCTGCCGGACGAAGATCTGGACGCCGTCAAGACACTTGCGCACGCATTTCTGTTACCGATCCCCCACGGCGGCGGCTCGAATATCAAAACCGCCGAAGCCATTTACTCTGGCAAGTACGTCATCGGAACCGAAGCGGCATTTCGTGGTTTTGAACAGCATCTTCTGCTTCCCGAGATCAGCGTTGCGCGTACGCCACACGAGTTTCATGCGGCAATCCGCGCGCGTCTCACCGGGCCTGCGACGATCAGTGGTGACGGCCCGGACAGAGCATCGCGTGAGCCATTGACGTGGGCTCGGAGTCTGGAATCAATTCCGCGTACAGCGGCAGACGTTATCGTTCAGAAGGCGCAAGCATGACCACTTGGTTTGATGTAACAACCATTCTTGGCTGGCGTCGGCCAGCCGTAGGCATTATTCGTACCGAGGCAGAGGCTGCGGCCCATGCGCTCGAACTGATTGCGGCGGGGGAAGAGGTGAAGTTCTGCTTCTTCAGTCATGCCACCGGATACAGCGCGATCGATGCGGCCGATGTGGCAAAAACCCTGAAGAGAATTTCCGGGGTTCACGCGGCAGCGCCAGGCCGGACAGTTGCCGGCACTACCAATAAACGTTCGATAGAGGCGCGCCTGAAAGAAAAGGCGACCAAGGTACTGAACCGCCTGCCTCCCAAGTTGAGCGGGCGTATCTATCAGTTTTTCCAGCTGCGCCGTACCTCCATCGTGGAAGCGGTGATCGGCGTCCGCCATTTGATTTCGGCCGCACGGGCTTTTTTCAAACCGGCCCAGCGCAGCCATGTATTCAATCCTGCATCACGCAAAATGCACAGTGGCGGCCATCCCTTTGCCAAAGGTGACAGCTATATATCGGTGGGGCTGGACTGGGACAATAAAGACCTTGTACATCTCTATGAGTTGAAGAATCAGGTCGGTTTGCGCGTCATTCTCTTCTGCTACGACGTGATTCCGGTGAGGCTGCCACACTTGTGCGTGGGTGATGTTGCGGCCAAGTTTGCCAATTACTTTGCTGACGTCGCCTGGTGCGCGGACAAGATCCTGTGCATTTCCGAATGCACGCGCAAGGATCTGATCGCGTTGCTCGACGAATTGGGTGCACCGGTTCCTGAAACGGCGGTGGTCAAGTTGGGCTGTCAGCTGTCTCACGAGTTGAGCGACGCTGTCAGCCCTGACGTCGAAACATTATTGAAAGAGCGTTTCGTCCTGTTCGTTTCCACGATCGAGCGCCGCAAGAACCATGAAGTGCTTTACCGCGCCTATACCCGCCTGATCGATAGCGGTGTTCAGGATCTGCCTAAACTGGTCTTCGTCGGAATGCCGGGTTGGGGCGTGGGTGACTTGTTATCGGACATCTCGCTTGATCCGAGAACTCAGGATTACATACGCATTCTCAATAACGTTTCGGACTCAGACCTCATGCACTTGTACCGCAACTGCATGATGACTGCGTTCCCTTCATTGTATGAAGGATGGGGATTGCCTGTTGCCGAAAGTCTGGCTGCCGGCAAGTACTGCCTGGCCTCCAGTGCGGCTTCGATTCCAGAAGTAGGCGGGCAGCTGCTGGACTACCTGGAGCCATGGGATGTGTCGGCTTGGGTGGCTGAACTGCATAAGTATGCGTTCGATCCGCTGGCGCTGGCGGCCAAGGAAGCGGCCATAAAGCGTGATTACAAACCCGTTGCCTGGAAAGAGACGGCGCAGTTTGTTTTCGATAGCCTGAAGTAACGATTACAGCATGCGGTGGATCAGGGTCGATCCACCGCATGCTGGTATTTAGGCAATCGTATTGGTGTTGAACAGATTCAGCGACTTGAGAATCTCGGGCGTACCGAGCAATTCGGGGCTTGCTGACCATTTCTCGATGATGGTCGCAAAATGGTCGACCGCTGAAATGATCACCTTCGCCCGAAGCGCGACAGGCACCGCCTGCACAAGTTTATGGGCGTAGTTCTCGGCCGTGAATGTCTCCTGTGCCCACGTTTGCGCCTGCTTGCCGATATCGATCGCCGAGGAGGGGCTGCTGCGCAGTGATAGAAGGATCTTCTTCAGATCTTCTATTTCCCTTTCAGGCGATACCTTCAATACGTACTGATCGGGCAGTTCGCTGTAAAAGCCGGTGTCGGTAACGATGGTGGCTTTACCGTACAGCATCGCTTCGATCGCAGAGGCTGAAGCCGCTTCGAGGCTGGGCCAGCGCAGGCAACTGATAACGTCAGCTTCGCGAATGGCCTCTGACAAAGCGGCGTCATCGACTTCGTTGGAAATAATAAGCTCGACCCCGGCTTTGGCGGCCATTTCGGTCAATTTCCGTTCGACATCCGGAAGGATCGCCCCCACCAGACGGTAACTCACGTTCTTTCGAAGTGAGGCGTTGCTGGCAATGGCCTTGATGCAACTTTCCACGCGTTTGTTGGGGTTGACGTGGCCGATGGTCAGCAACCGCAACTTGCGATTGTCATTTTGTACCGGTTGCCCGTCGACAGCCCCAGGAGCATCGTAGGCCAGCGGCGTCACAAAAACCGGACCCGCGCACGCGGCCATTACCCGCTTGCATCCCCAGTTGCTATGGGTAATCACGCCGGTGGCCATCGAACTGATCCATTCGGTCAGCGGTGCGGTTTCTTGCGTCGAATTGATGAAGGTCGCACTGTCGCTGACGTTGAAGTAGTCGGTGGCGATTCTGCGTCCGTACCACTGCGTCAGGATGTGATGGGCCTCATCGCGCCGTTGCTGCGCCCAACCCCAGAAAAGATGGCCGAGGAAGAAGTCATGCAGGCAGACAATGCCCGGGGCTTTGTGAAGCCAGGCCACGCCACCTTCGTGAAACTCGTAGTTGTCGCCGATCTGGTAAACGAGGCAGTCAGCGTCCGCCACTTCGGTGCCAACCCGCTCTTCATCCGTCCAGGCAATGACAGTGCAACCGAAGTCATGAGCCTCTTTGTCGAGAACATGCGGGCTTTCAGTGCGCACCAGCACAATGTGGTGCTGCTGACTGAGCAGGGCGCGAACCACGAGACGAGTCATCCTTCCGATGGCGGAGGATTTGACGCCGGGGGTAAAAATGACCAGTTTCATTTAAGTAGCGCCTCTATGGTCTCGGGCCAGTTGATGCCCAGGGTATTCCACAGCGCCTCCGCGCCTTCGCCGTATTCGATGGTTCGGGTTTTGCTTTCGAATGCCGCATTCATCGCTTCTGCCAGACTTTCTGCAGTGGGTTCTGCTCGCCATCCGGACTCCTGTGGATTGACCAGGCCCAGAATGCCACCGCTGTCCGTCGTCGTGATCAGTGCTTTGCGCGCAGTGGCGGCTTCCATCGCGACGTAACCCAGGGAGTCTTCATCGAACGGAATGTAAGCAACGGCGAGTGCACGATTGACATAATTGACGTAGGTGGAGCGCGGCAGGAATCCAAGGTCAAGTTTGACGCGATCATGAAGGCCGAATTCATTGATGATCGAATGCAATTGCAGCGTGTCGGCGTGCGACTCGGGAGGCCCGGCAATGACCAGCTTGACCCGTTTGTCGGCTTTGGCAAGTGCTCGCAGCAGCAAGTGCTGACGCTTCATGCCGTTGACGCGTCCGCCGGCAAATATGTAATCGTCATATTCACCGCCGGTGAATGCTTCAGGATCGTTTACAGGCGGCAATAACACCTGCGAGTCGAAGCCGTTGTACTTGAACAACCGCTGTCTGGTCACTTCGGAGTTGGTGTAGATGTTGCGGCTCTCCGCGAATGTTTCGTTGTCCGCGTTGATAATGGCGTTGCGAATGTCGGTGCCGCTTTTGTCTGCCGGCAGGTTGGTCTGGCCGACGTCGTAAAGGTCATAGGCCTGACGATACTGGTGCAGCAGCCACAGTGATTTGCGGTGGTGGCGAACCAGGTACGCCGGGAATTTCAAGGCGATGACGTGATCGGTATTGAAGATTTCCAGCGTGCGGGTCAGCAGCATCTGGGAGGGGATGCGCGATGCCGGTTCCCACTGAGCCGGGATGCGCATGACTTCGGCGTCGTGACCGGCCATGAGCAGGTTTCTTTGCAGATTGACCGCCAGTTCTTCGGCGCCGCCCCAGATGAACGGAGCCATGTTGTTCACAATCAGGACTTTCATGCCAACAGACGCTCCAGCACATGTGACCAGGAAATTTTCAAGTCAACCAGGCGCTGCCGGGCATTCTTGCCCATGGCTTCGGTCAGACTTCGATCCCTGTAAAGTTTGTCCATCGCAGCGGCCAGAGACTCTGGAGTCGGCTCGGCGATATAGCCGTTATAGCCATCCTGAACCAATTCCAGAACGCCACCCGAGTCGGTAGTGGTGAGAATCGGTTTTTCCGCGTGACTGGCTTCGAGGCTGGGATAGCCGTAGGAGTCTTCATCGACCGGAAGGTAGGCGGCAGCCAGGCAAACCGACAGCTGCGCAACCTTTTCTTCTTCGGTGATCCAGCGATCATCCAGGGTCACTCGGTCTGAAAGGCCGTACTCTTCGATTTTTTCGCGCAGGGCGATACCGTAGTCAGGACCCGCGCCCGTACCCAGCAACCGCAGGCGGACCGGCGTCGTCGTATAGTTCAGTGCGTCGATCAGCAGGTGTTGGCGCTTGTGATGTTCAAGGCGGCAGATGTAAGCGATTTCATCGTTGTAGCCAGCGCAAAAAAAACGCTCCGACTCGAAGACCGGAGGGTAAAGCACCTCGCTATCGAAGTCGTTGTAGGTCTTGAGGCGCTTGGATACGACCTTCGAATTGGTGAAGATTGCCTTTGCTTCGCCCAGGGCTCGGGTATCGGCATCCACCAGCGCATCGCGAATTGCGCGAT
Source organism: Pseudomonas sp. AC083 (assembly GCF_979253165.1). Taxonomy (NCBI): domain Bacteria; kingdom Pseudomonadati; phylum Pseudomonadota; class Gammaproteobacteria; order Pseudomonadales; family Pseudomonadaceae; genus Pseudomonas; species Pseudomonas sp. AC083. Next base: position 141,481 of record NZ_CEEDDH010000011.1, on the reverse strand, counting down.
GCTTGGCATTGTCCGGGAAATCGCGGTACGGGCTGTCCCACATATCGTAGAACGCACGAATATGATGGATGAACCAGAGGATCTTGTGCGGATGGGGAATCAGGTGCGACTGTGGCCGGAAACATATCACCCGGTCAGCGCTCTGCAGATCGACCCAACGCAACGCCATCATCTGTTGAAACAACAGATCCGGCGCATCCAGTTCGGGCAAGTAGACGACTTCGACCTGATGGCCGGCTGCCGTCAGCGTGGAAGCCAGCCAGTCGACAATATTCCTTCCGCCCCCTCTGATGAAGGGCACGAATGTGGAGCAAAGGGCGATTTTCATCAGTCGGCCAGGACCTCACGCAGGCTGGCTGCAATTCTGATGATGTCATCCTGAGTCAGGTCCTGATGCGTCGGCAAATTGATGCCCCGTCCCGACCACAAGTCTGCAACAGGGTAGGTACTGTCTTCCTTGTACGGTGGCAGCACGTGCATCGGGTAGAAGACCGGGCGGGTTTCGATACCCATGGCATCAAGCTTTTGCATGACTTCGTCACGTTTGTGCTCGTCGCCATCGCTCAGGAAGATGTTGTACATCCAGAAAACCTGTTTGGCCCAGGAGGCCTCGGTCGGCAACACGATTTTGCCAGCAAGCTCGGCCAGCGCTTCGTTGTACCAGCCAGCGAGCCGATCACGATCAGCCAGGGCAGTATCAATGTGTTCCATTTGCGCCAGACCGATCGCTGCCTGAATGTTGGTCATGCGGTAGTTGTAGCCGACCACTGGAAACCAGTAACGACGCTTCGGATCCATACCCTGACCACGGAACAGGCGCAGTTTCGCTGCCAGTTCATCATCGTTGGTGGTAATCATGCCGCCTTCACCGGTGGTGACGATCTTGTTGCCAAAAAAACTGAAGGTTGCGCACGTGCCGAGGCTGCCAACCTTGCTGCCCTTGACCTCGGCGCCATGTGCTTCGGCCGCGTCTTCCACTACCCACAGGTTGTGTTTGCGGGCGATGTCGTTGACGACATCCATCTGCGCAGGGTGACCGTACAGGTGCACCGGGATGATGCCTTTGGTCTTCGCGGTGATCTTGCTTTCGATTGTCTGCGGATCGATGTTCATCGTATCGGCGCACACGTCCACCAATACTGGCGTCGCTCCGCAGTAGCGCACGGCATTGGCAGTGGCAATGTAGGTCACTGTCGGAATGATGACTTCATCGCCCGGTTGCAGGTCGAGCACGACCAATGCGAGGTGCAGTGCAGTGGTGCCGTTGTTGGTCGCGATCGCATGCTTGACGCCGCAGAATGCTGCGAAGCTTTCTTCGAAGGCGCCGATGTATTTGCCGTTCGAGGAAATCCAGTTGGTATCCAGGCAATCCAGCACATACTTACGTTCGTTTCCGGCAAGCTTCGGTTGTGCAACAGAAATACGATTCATGCTTGTTCCTTCAAATTTTGTGTAGAGCTTTGGCTGGCACGCCTACGACTGTGGTTGCCGACCCGATGTTCGAAATGACGACGCTGCCAGCACCTACCATCACCGACTCACCAATATGAACCTCGGGAATGATTTTGCTGCCGACACCGATAAAGCTGAAATTGCCCACATGCACATTGCCCGCCAGCGCGCATTGCGGAGCAATATGGACCGCCTCGCCAATCACGCAATCGTGATCGATAGTGGCGCCGGTATTGACGATGCACAGGTCCGAAATTTTCGCCTCGGCGTTGATAACGGCGCCAGCCATGACGGCGATTCCCCTTCCCAAATTAGCTGAAGGTGAAACCACTGCTGCCGGACTGATCGCATTGACCAGGCCAAACCCTAACTGGGCCGCCTTCGCGGCCAGCTTGTTTCGCACTGAATTGGACCCGATCGCGATGAACGCCTTTTCGTAGCCATCCTTGCGAAGCGCCGCAAGGTGTTCGTCATTTTTAAGTACGGGAACTCCCAGGCAGGTATCCGGACTGTCCGGATTACCTACGCAGTAAGCGACGCTATCGCCTTGGGCTCGCAGCAATTCGATACACACCTTGGCGTGCCCGCCGGCACCGACGACGATCACTTCACTTTTCATGCACCTTCACCTCTGGCTTGTCGAGGAGCGGCCGTGGCCTCGCCCTGAAGCGAATCGACAGCCGGTTGACGGTCGACGCCCGCACATTTCTGTTCGATACGGTCCAGTTGTTGTTGCAGGCTTTCCAGCGAGTGCTGGCCGGAAAAGATTTTTTGCGACAGTCGGGTCTGTATCTTCGCCGAGTTCGCCAGGCGCTGAAATTCGAGAACGATCTGCTGGTGCTGCTGGTACTGAATTTTCTGCAGCTTGGTGAACTCTTCCAGCATTTCCTGGCGGAGGGTGGAGGTGAAGTAGTTGCGCAGGCGGAACAATAGTGGGCGCGTGACCGGTCGGGCCGCTCTGACAAGGCGATGCGCAATACGCACAAGCGCCTGTTTCGTATAGTGGCGTACGATCAGTTTCATGCCTGGCTTGGTCGCTACGACCTCCGCCGGGACATCAGCCCCCGTTTCAATGAGGTTCTTGGCGTGCAGGCGGCTGGAGGCCAGCGTGAAAGCCACTTGTATATCCACGCCGTTGCGCTTAATGCTGTTCATCTGCCTCAAGCTCCGAAATAAGCCGCGGTGACCGTCGCCGGGTCGCCATCCATTTTTATTTTCCCGTGCTCAAGCCACAGCACTCGATTGCAGGTGTGCATGACAAGTTCGCGTGAGTGGCTGGCAATCACCAGGATATTGGTCGATTTCACCAGCTCGTTCATGCGGATTTCGGCTTTGTGCTTGAAGCCTTCATCACCCACCGAAAGCCATTCGTCCATCAACAGGATTTCCGGTTTTATCGTCGTCGAAACCGCAAACGCCAGACGCAAGTGCATCCCTGACGAATAAGTGCGGATCGGCATGTCGACGAAATCACCAAGCTCGGAGAATTCGATGATCTCGTCGAGCTTTTCGGCGATCTCCGACTTGGTCATGCCAAGAATGCCGCCGCGCAGGAAAATGTTTTCCCGGCCGGTCGCTTCCGGATCCGTACCCAGTGATATGTCGATCAACGAGCCGATTTCTCCCTTGATCACGGCGGTGCCGGAGGAAGGTTCGTACACGCTGCTGAGCAAGCGCAGCAGGGTGCTCTTGCCTGCGCCGTTGTGTCCAAGGAGGCCGACCCGATCCCCGTCGCGGAGGGTGAACGTCAGGTCTTCCAGAGCTCTGACAATCACTCGGCCCTGTTGATCCGCACCTAACTGACCGCCGGTAGCCACTTGCATCAGACGCTTTTTCAGCGAGCGCCCGTTCGCGTTATAGATCGGAAAATCTACACAGACATTTTTGAATTCGATCAAGGACATTAGTCGTTCTTCTCAGAGCCAGTATGCGATGCGGCGCTTGTAACGGCCGTAAACCACGAGCGCGAAAGCCCAGCCGACGACGGCCATGCCCAGGGAAACCCACCAGTTGGTGGCGGTGGGCAACTGCCCGATCAGCGGGGATCGAACCACCGACATGACATGGTAGGCCGGGTTCAGATCAAGCAGGTACAGACCTGCCCGTTGCGGCAGCAAGCTTGGCATCCACATGATTGGCGTGAGGTAAAACACGACTTGCAACAAACTTCCGACAATCTGGGGCAGATCACGGTAGCGCGCACACAGAATGCCCAGCAGAAGGGCGATCCAGGTCAAGTTGAGCAGTGCCAGGAAAAAACCCGGAATGCTGATCAGGGCCAACCAGGTCAGCGGTTTGCCGACGGCCAGCAGTACCAGTGGAAAGATCACGATGTTGTGACCCAGAATCAGGATGTTGCGCCAGATCATGCGCATGATGTGGGCAAACAGGGGGATCGGTAATTGCTTGATGATGCCTTCGGCGGCGATGAAGCCGGTGCAGCCTTCGGTGATCACCGTCGACATGAAGCTCCAGAGAATCATGCCGATAGCGAGAAAGGGCAGGAATTCCTGAATCGGAGAATTGAAAATCTGACCGAAAACCACACCGATGGTGGCGATCATGACGCCCATGCTGATAGTCAGCCAGAACGGTCCGAGTGCCGACCTTCTATAGCGCTGTCGAACGTCCTGCCAGCCTAGCATCCCTACTAAAGCGTACCGTCTCGTCGCGGCGATGATGTCCGACACGGCGATACTTACTGAACCATTGCGCATTAATAGCACCAGATTGTTGATCAAAAAAACACGCCATTTTAGGCTTGGGTGCGGGGAGTGTCACTCTTTCTGAGTTATTTCTTTATTGCCTGTCGCACGAGCTGGGGGATTTCGATCGGTAGCAGCAACTTCTTGATTTATATATCCGTGTAGGCGTGGCATGGATCGGGCAGAATGCAATCCTCGACGTGCGGAGGAATGTCATGGGCTGCTGGCATAATGATCCTGTTACGCCTGGCGAACAGCTTTGGTATCGTCGTTCCGAGCCGCATTCTGTATGATCTGCAAGATTTCATGGCTCTTCGACTTAGAGCTCAATGGGCGCACATGACACAACGGAGCCTGGCAAAGGCTCTCTAATGGAGTTTAGAGGATTCGCATGAAAGCTATCGTTACCGGCATTACTGGGCAAGACGGCGCCTATCTGGCGGAACTGCTGCTGGAAAAAGGTTATACGGTGTACGGCACCTACCGTCGAACCAGTTCTGTCAACTTCTGGCGCATTGAGGAGCTGGGTATTGAAAAGCATCCCAATCTGCATCTGGTCGAGTACGACCTGACCGATCTGTCGGCCAGCATCCGTCTGCTTCAGACCACTGAAGCGACTGAGGTTTACAACCTTGCAGCCCAGAGTTTCGTTGGCGTGTCATTCGATCAGCCTCTGACTACCGGTGACATTACCGGCATGGGGTGTGTGAACCTTCTGGAAGCGATCCGGATCGTCAATCCGAAAGTGCGTTTCTACCAGGCGTCGACTTCCGAGATGTTCGGCAAGGTGCAGGCGATTCCACAGATCGAAAGCACACCTTTCTACCCGCGCAGTCCTTACGGCGTTGCCAAACTGTACGCGCACTGGATGACCATCAACTACCGCGAGTCCTACAACATCTTTGCCACCAGCGGCATTTTGTTCAACCACGAGTCGCCACTGCGCGGACGCGAGTTCGTTACCCGCAAGATCACCGACTCCGTGGCGAAGATCAAGCTGGGCCTGCTCGACAAGATGGAACTCGGCAATCTGGACGCCAAGCGTGACTGGGGCTTTGCCAAAGAGTACGTCGAAGGCATGTGGCGCATGCTGCAGGCAGACGAACCGGATACTTTTGTACTCGCGACCAACCGTACCGAAACCGTGCGCGATTTCGTGACCATGGCCTTCAAAGCTGTCGGGATCGATCTGGCCTGGAGCGGTGCGGCTGAAGACGAGAAGGGCACAGACCTGGCGACTGGCAAGGTGTTGGTCACGATCAACCCGAAATTCTATCGTCCTACCGAAGTCGAGCTGTTGATCGGCAACCCTGCCAAAGCCAAAGCGGCGCTGGGCTGGGAGCCAAAAACCACGCTTGAAGAGCTGTGCCGCATGATGGTCGAGGCGGATCTGCGTCGAAATGAGAAAGGGTTTTCGTTCTGATGAGTATTGCCGGTAAACGCGCGTTGATCACAGGTATTCAAGGTTTCACCGGGCGGTACATGGCTGCCGAGCTCAAAGCCGGTGGTTATGAAGTGATAGGGATGGGTACACAACCGTCGGATGAACCTGGCTATTATCAGGTTGATCTGGCTGACGGTTCTGCCTTGCGCGAGTTACTGGCAACTATTCAACCCGACGTGGTAATTCATCTGGCCGCACTCGCCTTTGTGGCTCACGGTGCGGCCGATACGTTCTACCGTGTCAATCTCATCGGCACCCGTCACCTGCTGGAAGCCGTCGCAGCTTGTGGCAAGGTGCCGGACTGCGTGCTGCTGGCAAGCAGTGCCAATGTCTATGGCAATGCTTCGGCGGGGTTGCTCAGTGAATCCACACCGCCAGCGCCGGCCAACGATTACGCAGTCAGCAAACTGGCCATGGAATACATGGCCAGTCTTTGGCATAACCGCTTGCCGATAGTGGTGACACGTCCTTTCAATTACACCGGTGTCGGCCAGGCCGAGAGCTTTCTGCTGCCGAAGATCGTCGCTCATTTCCGGCAGCGTGCGGACAAGATCGAGCTGGGCAACCTTGATGTATCTCGCGACTTCAGCGATGTGCGTGCTGTGGTCAAGGCTTATCGCGGTTTGATCGAGGCGCGGCCTGTTGGCCAGACGGTCAATGTGAGTTCGGGCAAAAGTCATTCCCTGCGTGAAGTGATCGACATGTGTTCGGCTATCACGGGGCATCAGCTTGCAGTCGAAGTGAACCCGGCGTTTGTCCGAGCCAACGAAGTCAAAATTCTGTGCGGCGACAATACCCGTCTTTGTGGGCTGGTTCAGGGCTGGGACACGCCAAGGCTGGAAGAAACTCTGAGCTGGATGCTTGCGGCGGAATAAATGAAGCTAGTTCTTTCAGTTGAGCCGATCCGCTTTCCGCTGACTGGCATCGGTCGCTATACCTATGAACTTGCGCTGAGACTTCAGCAAAGTCCTGAAATTACCGACCTGCAATTTTTTGCCGGTCGACGTTTTCTGCCTGAACTTCCCACCGCTTCCAATGAGTCGGGCAGCGGTTACGGCTTGAAGCGCGCGGTGCAGAAGAACTTTCTGGCGGTGGAAGCTTATCGGTTGTTAATGCCGATGTTGCGCAAGGCTGCCCTGAAAGGGCATGGGGATTTTCTTTACCACAGCCCCAATTATTATCTGCCGCCTTTTGCCGGGCGCAGCGTGGCAACGTTTCACGATCTGTCGCCCTTCACCTGGGCGCATTGTCACGCGCCGCAGTTAGTCCGTTACCTGCAAAAAGAGCTGAAAACCACACTGGTCAGGGCCGATGCTTTGATCACTGATTCGGAATTCACGCGACAGGAACTGGCCAGCTATTTTTCCTGGCCCATCGAACGAATCCATACTGTGCCGCTGGCCAGCTCTCCGGAGTTCTTTCCTCGCGCGCCGCATGAGCTTCGCGATGTGCTTGCACGCCATGGCTTGAAGCCCGATGGCTACACGCTTTTCGTCGGTACGATCGAGCCGCGCAAGAACATCGAGACGTTGCTCGCCGCCTATGGTCGATTGCCCCTTGCATCGCGAACCCGTTGGCCGTTGATCCTTACTGGGTATCACGGTTGGCGCAACGACGCGATTCACGAGAAGCTCGAAAGCGCCAGGCGTGAAGGCTGGGCGCATTATCTCGGATTCGTTCCCAGTGCAGACTTGCCCCTGCTGTTTGCCGGTGCACGTCTGTTCGCGTTTCCGTCGCTTTATGAAGGTTTCGGTCTACCGGTTCTGGAAGCCATGAGCTCCGGGGTGCCGGTGGTCTGCTCCAATAGTTCCTCGCTGCCTGAGGTGGCGGGTGATGCTGCGCTGATGTGCGCCGCGCTGGACGTTGAAGCGCTGACCGGTCTTATCGAGCGCGGGCTGACCGATCAATGTTGGCGCGATGCCGCCGTCATCAAGGGAATGAAGCACGCGCAAGGCTTTTCCTGGGAGCGTTGTGCTCGAGAAACCCTGCAGGTCTACCAAAAGGTTATCGACGCCAAATGATCAAGGTTCTGCACTTCTTCAAAACCTATTACCCGGAAACGATGGGCGGGATCGAGCAGGTCATTTTCCAGATAGCCCAAGGCGGCGCGGAACACGGGTTTTCCTCCGAAGTGCTGTACCTCAGTGAGCGGGGCGCTGCTCGTAATGAACCAGTGGGTAATCACCTGACCCATCGCTCCAGGCTGGATATGCATGTTGCCTCGACGGGATTCTCTCTGTCCGCGTTCAAGGACTTTTCGCAGTTGGCCAAAGAGGCTGATGTGGTGCATTACCACTTCCCTTGGCCTTATATGGACCTAGCCCATTTTGCGACTCGGCATGGCAAACCCTCGGTACTCAGTTATCACTCCGATATCGTCAAGCAAAAGACACTGCTCAAGTTGTATCAGCCACTGATGAACCGCTTTCTCTCCAGCGTGGATTGTATCGTGGCGTCTTCACCTAACTACGCGCAAAGCAGTCCGGTGCTGTCACGGTTCCGCGACAAGGTCGAAATCATTCCTTATGGGTTGGACAGGGCTACCTATCCGGTCGTCCCCGAAACCAGGCTTGATTTCTGGCGGAGCCGGGTAGGTTCGAAGTTCTTCCTGTTCGTCGGTGCCTTGCGATATTACAAGGGGCTCGATTACCTGCTGGATGCGGCAAAGATCAGCGGATTGCCAGTGGTGATCCTCGGGGGGGGGCATCAGGAGTCCGAACTAAAAGAGCAGGCTGCGCGGCTCGGCCTTGCCAATGTGCATTTTCTGGGAGGCTTGGGTGATGAGGACAAGGCTGCGCTGTTGACGCTGTGTTATGCCTTTGTATTTCCATCACACTTGCGTTCGGAGTCATTTGGCATCTCGCTGCTTGAGGCGGCGATGTACGGCAAACCGCTCATTTCCTGTGAAATCGGCTCGGGTACAACCTTTATCAATATCGCTGGTGAAACCGGTCTCGTGGTCGCTCCGCGCAGCTCTGACGGATTGGCTGAGGCAATGAATCGGCTTTGGCATGACACCCCGTTGGCTCTGCAGATGGGGCGTCAAGCAATGCAGCGATATAAAAGCGTGTTTGCAGCTGAAAACATGGTGAAGGCCTACGCCGCTGTCTACCGCAAAGTCATCAAGGCTAGTGCTTCCGCGCCCCGCGTGATTGAGCGCTGACTGTCTGTCAGATAGCAGCATCACAGGCGTCCAGGATTTTCTAACGCCTGTTTCCGCTATTGGCTTCAGCTCAATGTTGTCTGGAGATGTGGATTCCTTCCAGAATTGCGGACAATCCGAAATAGTTGTCATCGGTCAATGAGCTGAACTCGATGACGTTGGGGCCGTGGTGCAGTACGCCTTGATCAATCACTGCCTTGAATTTGCCCATTTCGCCCCACGAAAGAATAACGGGTGAACCATTGATCGATATCGCCATGCTGTTCATGATCGCATTGTTTAGTAGCAGACTGAATCTGCCCTCGAGAACGTATTGCCGACCATCTTTCGGAGCGAACCTGAATATCAGGCTGGACTGCTTTTCGCTCTTCCAGGCTGATGGCTGGTGATGAAAGTATTTCACATCCCAACTCGTTTCGCGCCAGCCTGACCCTTGAGTTGGAAGTTCCATGCTCCACCATTTCCCGAATGACCACCGATAGTCATCGTTGACGACCATGTCCTTGAAGCGGATGAAGTGAGTCTTTTTATTCATTACATCAACGATGCTTTGATAGCGGTCGGGCAGCACGTTCGCAGGCATTACTGGCTTAGTGATGTTGGATGCATCTGTGGAGGACTCAGCCTGCGTTTGCCTGCCGATCTCTACAGTGACGATATCCGATTTTGCAATGATAAGGCTCTTCGGCTGGGTTGTAGTCGGAAAGCCAGGGCCACTAACCGACGTTGGATATTCGAACGTCCAACCGTTATCGCCCTGGATGCATCGACCTTTTCTTTGTACGGCGTCGGTCTGCTGCCATTCGCCGCTGGGCATGTGACAGACCTGAATGTTTGAGACGGGTTTGCCGTAAAGGTATGAAAGCGAACCGTTAAGGCCGTCGGCGATAAACATCCATGTATGGTTGAGCTGATTGCCGTAATCAAGAATCAGCATTGTCCTGTTGTTGAGTTGCCCGTCGAAGTGATTGGCAATGTCTTTCAGGATACCCATCTGTTTTTTTGAGATTTCAACGTAGTGGTGAAACTGATAAAGCTGAAATGAAATGCCAGTGACAAACAGAAAACCTATGCAGGCATTGGTAAGCGGTCTGGAGAGACTTAAGCCGGTGTTGATGACCGCGAGCCACAGCAGAACTGCGCCCGGCGTGGCGAACAGAAACGTCCGCTGATTTATGACGAGGTGTGCGCCGGAAAGTAAAAACGGAGCGTAACCTAGCAGCAGTAGCGCCAATCCCGATAGCGCGAGCCGCGCATTCATTGACAGATCGGCAAAGCGCGCTGGTCCAGCCGGTTGAGCGTAACGCTTGGCGAGAAGGATGATGAGGAGAGTCAACAGCAGGCTGCTGGTGATCAGATAACCGTAGTTAACAAATTCCAGAACGGTGATTCTGGCGGCATCAAACCAGCCACCAAGGCTACTGCGCACCAGTCCAACGCTGAACAGCTTGGGAAAGTTGGCGGTCAGGGTAGATACGAGATCCTTCCCGGCCAGACTGCTTTGATAGCTTTTCACCAGGGGCGCGGTATGTATGACGTAAGCCAGATAAACGCCCACGCCGAGCAGCCAGATTCCGTGGTTAGTTGCCTTGTGCAGCACTTGTTGCAGTGCGCGCTTCATGCCTACTTTTGAATAAATGACCAGTGCCGGAATACAAGCGAGCAACAACGACGCTTCGTACATGAAGCAGGCGGCAGAGAAAAGAGTGGCGCCAAGAGTGCTGACCAGTCCCGCATGAAGCTTGCGTTGCAGGTTCAGAGCAAAAAGGAACAAGGCGCTGCCCAGCAGAGCCAGGCTGAGTGCCCAATTGATATGAATCGCGCGAAACGACAGCTGCATGGTATCCGCGGGATAGATGATCACCAGAACACTGGCAATCATCCCTAACTTCATACTGCCTGTCAGATTTCTCAGGAGGTAGCTGACCGCAGAGCCTTTGATGACCAAGGCAATCATCAGCAATACATGCCAGTAATCGAACGAGTTGCTGTCCAGCCAGTAGGCAACAGCCTGAGGGAAAATCGTCAGCGGTCGGAGCGCGTGGGGTGCAAGAGGGCTGGTGGTTCCGGTGAAAAAGAACACACCGTTATTGACGAACAGGCCCAGAATTCCCCATTCCTCCAGCAAGCCTGTCAGGGCGAATCCGAAGGGCAGCCAAAGTATCAGTACCACAACTATGGCAGGCAGGATATCGGCGAGACAGCGGCTCGTAAATGTGTGCCGGGAAAGCGTGCCTGGCTCGCTAGTCTTTACCGAAGACTTCGTAATCATTGCAAATGCCTTTGCGCGATACGCCGGGATCCAGGTAGGCCAGTCCTCGGCGGGAATAATTTAAAGTTGCCGGTATCCCGGATACCTGCGAAGAAGTATCCAGGATCAAACGGCTTGTCGGAGCTACGGGTCAGCGCTGCTTGGCTATTTTTACCCAGTCCAATCTGGCTGAAAGTCCGTAGTAGTTGTTATCCACTGCCGACACGAACTCGATGACATTGCGCCCGGTCTTGAGCAATTGCGGATTCAAATCACCTCCGAAGCTGCCGTCCGCGCTCCACTGCACCGGTATGACGGTACCGTTGACCAAAACCTGCATTTCGGCACGAATTTTTTCATTGGCAAATGCGTTGAACAGACCACTGATTGCGTAAGGGCCCGGGGTCGGCGCCAAGTCAAAATTCAGTGTGGCATGGGGAGCGTTTTTCCAGGCGGACGAGGTATGCCCGACTCGGCTTGCCTCCCATTCCGTGTTGCGCCAGCCAGATCCTGCAATAGGCGCGTCCAGGCTCCAGTATTTGCCGAAGCCCCAGAAGTATTCGTCTCGGTGTTCCTGAGTGCGGAACGTGAAGAAATTGAACCACGGTGCACTTTCAGTAATGCCATGCAGTCGCGCTGAAATCGGCAATACATTGGAGGCAAGGTTGCGACGGTAGACCTCCAGTTCCGGTGTAGTCGGTGCCGGATCTGGTTTGCCAACGGCGACCGTCACGACGTCGGCTTTTGCCAGTTTCCTGTCAGGTAGTTGCTGCGTAGTCGCAACTCCCGGGCCGCCAGCGGGGGTTGGATAGTGAAATGTCCAGCCCTCTGCGGTTTGTTCACAGGTACCCTTGCGTGCCAGCGAGTCGGTTTGCTGCCATTCATGACTCGGCATATAGCAAACCTCGAGAGTGTCGACAGGCTTGCCGTAGATGTGGAAAAGAGCCGCTGAAAGATTGGGGTTCAAGAACATCCAGTCATGGTTCAGCTCATTGGAATAATCAAGGATCACCAACGTTTTATTGACAGCATTGCCATCGAAATTTTCGACGATGTCTTTCAGCACGCGTTGTTGTCTTTGCGAAATGTCGATGTAGTGCTGAAACTGGAACAGCTGGGCCGCCAGACCTGTGCAAACAAGCAGTGCCGCCACAGCCGTGCTGGCGATCTTCGAATAGCGGTCCACAGCGACCAACAGGGCGAGGAAAAACAGGGTTGCGCCAGGCGCTGCGTAGAGGAAGGTCCGCTGGCTGACCGACATGTGAGCGAGGTTGAAGATGAAGGGCAGGTAGCCCATGCAAATCAGCAACAGGCCAACGACGATCATGCGACCCAGCATGGACCAGCTACGGCCGTTTTCGTTTGCGGAAGTCAGGGCGGTCGACTTACGGGCGACGACCTGGATCAGAACCAGCAGCACCAGAGTGGCGAGGGCCAGATACCAGTAGCTGCTGATTTCGCGGAGCGTGATGCGTACAGCGTCTATCCAGCCACCGATGATGCTGTGTCCCAGGCCCAGAGTGAAAATCTTGCTGTAGTGGCTCTTCAGCGAGGCCAGGGCGCTATCGCCGACGACTGCGCCTTGATAGGTCTGGACCAGCGGAGCGGTATGGATGACGTAGGCGATGTAGGCGACCGCTCCGGCGGCCCAGATCAGGTAGTGGGCGAAAAATCGCTTGAGATGGGGTATCAGCCCGCTGAAGCCGACTTGAACGAAGACGACCAGTGCCGGAATAGCGGCCAGCAGCAAGGCGACTTCATACATTGCGCAGCCTGCAGCGAGCAGGAGGCTGGAGAGAATGCTGAATGTAAAAGCGCGCGCGCGACTGCGCTGGTCAAGCGCATGCAAAAAGGTGACGCTGGCGAGCAGAACCAGACTCAATGCCCAGTTGATGTGAATCGATCTGAACGACAGCTGCATGGTGTCGGCAGGAAAAACGATGACCAGAATGCTTGCCAGCATGCCCCATTTCAATGCGCCCGTGATGCGCGTGGCGATGACGCTCAGCGCCCATCCCTTGATGACCAGAGCGATGATCAACAGCACATGCCAGTAATTGAACGTGTCCGGGTCCAGAAAGTAGCCAAGAGCGTGTGGGAAAATGGTCAATGGGCGCAGTGCATGTGCCGGCATCGCACTGGTCACATCGGTCACGAAAAACACGCCGATTCTGCTGAACAGACCGATGACACCCCATTCTTCGAGCAGGCCTGTCAGCGCGAAGCCAAACGGCAGCCACATGAAAAAGACTGTCAGTAAAGCCGGGCCGAAATGCGCCAGCAAAGTCAGCGCCGTTCTGCGCTGCAACGACGACGTCGGCGTGAACGCCAGATTAGTTGATGTCATGGGGCGCCTGTTAATCCTTCGCGGGCTTGGTTTTATGAGTTGCCTTAAGAACGACTTTGTTTAGAAGGTAACTTGAGGGTAGGAGAAGCAATATGACCAGAATCGGTGCAACAGCCTTGTGCATATTCAAGTGCTCGACCAGCACATTGAGTAAAACTGCGCCGAGTACGTACTGCACGAGATAAATGGTCGGATAAACAAGCATGCCGATCACCGAGTGCTCGACCTTGAACACGACTTTCGAGTTGAAGAAGTAGGCAAAGACTATTCCGGCAACATAGGCGATCGCATAGGCTATCTGGTAGTTGATCACATAGCAGAGCAACAGATAGAGGCAGTAGGTTATTCCGGTATTGAGCCCGCCGCCGATCAGGAAGCTGATCCAGCGGCGAACTTGCGGATTGTTTTTCAGTGTGGTCACGGCGCGCTTTTTTTGGCAGTCAGCTTGGTGAACTCTGAATAATCACGGATGTAATCGTCAGCTTCGTAATAGTCCGAGGTGAACACCAGCAGTACCGCATCTTCGGAATATTTGTACTGGATACCCCAGGTCAGTGGCGGCAGATAGATGCCTTTGTTCGGAGCGTCGAGCAACACTTCGGCACGGTTGGTGCCGTCATCTACTACTACTGCGCAACTGCCTTTGACGCAAATCAGGAACTGGTGGCACTTGTGGTGGGCATGCTCGCCGCGGGTTTTCTGGCTCGGAACATTGAACACGAGAAAGTAACGCTTGGGGGTAAACGGAATTTCCTTGTGAAACTCACCTACGGAGAGGTCGCCGCGCATGTCCGCAATGTATTTGAAGCGGTGGGTGGTGACATCGCCGACGCCGATACGCACTACCGCATCATCCTGCTCCTGGGTTTTGACAGCAGGAGTCTTGGTGGCATCACTGGATGCGGAGTTTTCCACGTAGCCAGTTATACGCGCCGGAGAGCCAGTCACGATGGCGTACGGAGGTACGGACTTGGTAACGACCGCACCTGCACCCACCATTGCGCCGGTACCGATGGTGATGCCAGGCAGAATGACCGCGCCGCCGCCAATCGAGGCGCCGTCCTGGATGACCGTCTGCGAAAACGACTCCGGATATACCTTGGAGCGTGGGAACTTGTCGTTGGTGAACGTGGCGTTCGGGCCGATGAATACGTCGGAACCGATCCGCAAGCCGTCCCACACGTAAACACCGGACTTGATGGTGGTGCGATCACCGATCACCACGTCATTTTCAATCAGTGAGTGCGAGCAGACGTTGACGTCGTCACCGATCACCGCGTCCGGGAAGACCACAACGTATTGCCAGATGCGAGTGTTCTTGCCGATCTTCGAACTCTTTACATCGGCGCTGGCGTGGATGAACGGCTCAGTCATTGGAATGTTCCTTGTTGTCGAGTTTCATGCAGACGATGGCAAGCGGTCGCTGCTTGCTGTTTTCGTAGGCGCGCCAGGCATAGGTGCCCACGAGCCCCAGGCCGAGCAGATTGAGTGTGCCCAACAAGAGCACCACCAGCATGGTGGCGGCATACCCTGGCACTTCGATAGCTCCAGACAACTTCGCAATGACCACCATGAAGCCGATGAACAGCGAAATGAGCGAACCCATGGCGCCCATGCGTGTGAGCAGTCTGATCGGGTAATCGGTAAACGCGAACACACTGTCCATCATGTACTCGAGTTTCTTCTTGAAGGTCCACGCCGATTTGCCTTCCAGGCGTGTCTGCCGTTCGTATTCGATAAACTTGCGCCGGAAGCCGAGCCAGAAAATAAGCGCAATCAGCGACGAGCGCGACTCGTTCAGCTGCAGCAACTGCTCGCGAAACGCCTTGTTGCAGCCGAAGATGTCGACCCCTCCTGCAGGCATGTCGTGCACCACCAGGCGGCGATACAGGCCCCAGAAGATCGACGACGCCATCCGGCTGGAGAACGGATCCTGGCGGGCATTGCGCGTACCGATGGCAACGTCGCATTCATCGTCGGACAGCGACTTGAAAAAACTGATCAAGAGTTCTGGCGGCTCTTGCAGGTCGGCGGCCATCACTCCGAAATAATCACCCTTGGCAGCCATCAGGCCGGTGCGAATGGCAGGGAACGACCCGAAGTTGCGCGAGTGCGCGAGCAATTGTGCAGAAAACTTCATGCTACCCAAAGCCTGTTTGAGCAACAGGAACGAGTCATCAGGGCTGCCATCCACCACAAACACCACCTCGAGCTGATTCTCGAGTGTGGTGTTCATGTCGGTCAGAGCCTGGATCAGCCGGGGAATCGAATCAGCGTTTTTATAGACTGGAACGATGACGGAATATCTCATGCAGTCCATCCATTGACGGCTGCAATCACGTTGCTGACTTCGGCGTCGGTCATTTCCGGGTAGCAAGGCAGCGTGAGGATGACCGAAGCCAGTTGCTCGGTGTTGACCAGGTTGAGACCGGCGAACTGTTGGCCGAATACCGGCTGTTTGTAGTCGGGGATCGGGTAGTGCACGTCGGAGGCGATCTGCGCTTCACGCAGGTGTTTTTGCAGAGCGTCACGTTTCGGCGACTTGATCACGTACAGGTGGGCAACCGAGGCCAGGCCCGTGTCTGGCGCGTGGTTGATGTCACCGTGGCGAATCTCGGTGCGGTAACGCTGGGCGATTTCGCGGCGGCGCGCATTGCCCTCATCAAGGTGCGGCAGAAATTCGGACAGGATGGCCGCCTGCATTTCATCGAGGCGACTATTGCGGGCGCCTGCGAGCTCCACGCAATACTTGGATGACCACCCGTATTGGCGCAATTGCGCAACACGCTGGGCAATTGCAGCCGAATTGGTCACGACAGCGCCGCCGTCGCCCAGGGCTCCGAGATTCTTCGTGGGATAGAAGCTGAAACTGGAAGCGTCCCCGAAGGTACCCACCCGCTGACCATCGCGCTCGGCGCCATGAGCCTGGGCGCAATCTTCCAGCAGAGCAACCTTGTGCGCCGCGCAGTACGCGGCGATGGCCTTGATGTCCGGCACTGCGAGACCGTACAGGTGGGTAACGACAACGGCTTTGGCCCCGGTTTCGATCGCTTGCTTGACGCTCGCCAATGTGACCACATGAGTGTCCAGGTCGACGTCCATGAACAGCGGAGTTGCGCCGATGGCCAGTACCGATGTGGTGGTGTACATGCCGGCATTGGCCACTGTAGCGACCTGATCGCCTTCAGCGACACCGAGTGCCTTGAGCGCCAGCTCGATGGCGTCGGTTCCATTGGCGACGCTGATGCAGTGTCCAGCCTGCAGATATTCTGCGAATGCTGTTTCAAAGCGTTTGACTTCCGGCCCTAATACCACCCAACCGCTGTCGACCACGCGCTGCACCGAAGCGTTTATCTGCGACTTGAACTTGTCGATCTTCGCTGCGAGGTTGTTGATCTGTTGCATGGGTGCTCTCCATTTCGAAGCAAAAGGCGTCTGCTATCTTGATTTTGGCCGGTGTTAGCCGAGATTTGACGTGATGACGGAGCTGAAATCCTGTAACTGCGAGCGCTCCGATCACTTTTCCGCACGGATTCTATCCGTACCCTGAGTCCGCTCCAACAGCAAAGTGCAATTAGCGCCAGTGTTTGGCTTTGCGGTAGATGCGACTTGCACGATTGCCATCGCCACAGAAGTGGCTATGACGTTGTCGATTCAATAAACTGCCCGCCTCGTGCGATAGCCGATCGATTTCCTGGCATCGCGCCAGAAGCGCGGTTCCGCCACTTGCAACAGCGTCGCTGCAGTGTGTTTGCAGTATCCATTTCTTCCAAGGGTCGCCCATGAGCACCAAGACATTTCTGGTAACGGGTGGCAGCGGTTTCGTGGGCCGGGCATTGATCGGCCGATTGCTTGCGTCAGCGGACTGCCATGTCGTGGCCCCTCTGCGCCGCGCCGAAACGGCTACGGATCCTCGCATCCATTCGGTCCAGTGGTCCGGTCTTGGCCGCGGGCAGGATCTATCGGAGGCAATGCAGGGCGTCGATTGCGTCATCCATACTGCGGCTCGGGTTCATATCATGAACGAGGTGGTCGCCGATCCGCTGGCAGCGTTCCGTCTAGCCAATGTGCAAGGCACTCTGGACCTCGCACGGCAAGCCGCGACGGCCGGAGTGCGGCGTTTCATCTTCGTCAGTTCTATCAAGGTCAACGGGGAGGGCACTGCGCCCGGGCGCGTGTACACGGCCGATGACATACCTGCGCCGGTCGATCCTTACGGCATCTCCAAGCACGAAGCCGAACAGGCGTTGCTGTCTTTGGCGGCCGGCACCGGCATGGACGTGGTCATCATTCGCCCGGTGCTGGTCTACGGCCCGAGCGTCAAAGCCAATTTCCTCAGCATGATGCGCTGGCTATATCGCGGCGTGCCACTGCCGTTCGGTGCCGTCGACAATCGGCGCAGCCTGGTGGCGCTCGATAATCTGATCGATCTGGTGCTGACGTGCGCCGAGCACCCGGCAGCTGCAAATCAGGTGTTTCTAGCCAGTGATGGTGAAGATGTCTCGACCACTCAGCTGTTGCGCAGGCTCGGCACCGCGCTTGGCAGACCGGCCCGGCTATTGCCGGTCTCCGTCGGCTTCATGAGCGGTGTGGCCAGATTGCTGGGCCGTGAAGCGCTGTCGCAAAGACTCTTCGGTTCTTTGCAGGTCGATATCAGCAAGAACCGCCAACTATTGAACTGGGTGCCTCCAGTGGCCCTTGATCGCGCCTTGAACCTGACGGCGCAGCATTTTCTGGATACTCGCCAAAAATGAATTACGGATGGTTCATCGCGATCATTGCACTTCTCTCCCTGACGCTGACCTGGGCTTTGCGTCACTACGCTCTGGCAAGAAGCCTTATGGATATTCCCAATGCGCGAAGCTCGCATTCGGTGCCAACCCCGCGTGGTGGCGGGGTGGCGATTGTTCTGACGTTCTTGTTGGCAATGGTGTATCTGCTGTGGCGGGATTTGATCGCGTTCGCGCCGTTTATCGCTATCGCCGGGGCGGGGGCGCTGGTCGCCGTGGTTGGGTTCATGGATGACCATGGACACATCGCTGCACGCTGGCGCTTGCTGGGGCATTTTGCTGCGGCGACCTGGTTGCTCTGGTGGTTAGACGGACTCCCTGCCCTGCAGTTCTGGGGCGTGGTGGTTGACCTGGGTGTTGTCGGTCATGTGCTGGCGGTGTTTTATCTTGTCTGGCTGCTCAATCTGTACAACTTCATGGACGGTATTGACGGTATCGCCAGTGTCGAGGCCATTTGCGTATGCCTCGGCGCCTGTCTGCTTGGCTGGCTGGGTGGTTGGCCGCAAGTGGTCTGGGCGCCGCTGCTGCTGGCAGTGTGCGTCGGCGGTTTTCTATTCTGGAATTTTCCGCCCGCTCGGATCTTCATGGGCGATGCCGGCAGCGGATTTCTCGGTATCGTGCTGGGAGGCTTGTCGCTGCAGGCGGCATGGCAGAGTGCCGAGCTGCTATGGGGCTGGCTGATTCTGCTCGGCGTGTTTATTGTCGATGCGACATTCACGCTGTTTCGGCGCTTGCTGCGCGGCGATAAAGTTTATGAGGCGCATCGCAGTCACGCCTATCAATATGCCTCTCGTCGGTTTGGCAGTCATCTGCCCGTCACTATTACCGTTGCCGTGATCAATATGTTCTGGTTGTTGCCGATTGCCGTGGCCGTTACGCATTTCGGACTGGACGGGAGCCTGGGCGTTTTTGTCGCCTATGCTCCTCTGCTGTGGCTTGCAATCGCATATCGCGCCGGCGAACTGGAAAAGAACTGAAAGGCCACCCCGTCACGGCTCTGTCATTTGGGTTTACAGTGCATGACAGCAGTTCAGCAGAGGATTACAGCAGTTGAAGGGAGAAAACTGAGTGTTTGAAGAGTTGATGGACAAGGTTCGGGAGCGGCTCGTCGCATTGCCGAGGCGACGCAAACGCCTGATTCAGGTGGCAACGGACATCGTCCTGGTCTGGGCAGCCCTGTGGCTGGCGTTCATCGTCCGCCTGGGCATCGATGACATGTATAACCCGTTCAGAGTGCATGTCTGGCTGTTTGTCTGCGCCCCCGTCGTCGCTATCCCCCTTTTCATTCGCTTCGGCATGTACCGGGCTGTCATGCGGTATTTCGGCAATGACGCGCTGATTGCCATTATCAAGGCGGTAAGTCTTTCTTCGCTGATCCTGGCCGTTGTCGTGTACTGGTACAGCAACCACGAGGCCGTGGTACCGCGTTCGATCATTTTCAATTATTGGTGGTTGAGTCTGGTCATCATTGGCGGACTGCGCTTGTGTATGCGCCAATACTTCATGGGTGACTGGTTTACTGCAGCGCAACATGTGCCCTTTACCAATCGTGATAACGGCTTGACCAAGGTTGCCATTTACGGCGCGGGCGTCGCAGGCAATCAGCTGGTTGCCGCGTTGCGCATGGGCAAGGTCATGCGCCCGGTGGCTTTCATTGACGATGACGCCAGTATCGCTGACCGATCGATCTCGGGTCTGCATGTCTACAAACCCAAGCACATTCAGGAAATGATCGACGTTACCGGAGCCCAGGAAATCCTGCTGGCCCTGCCATCCTCCACCCGGGCCAGACGGCGGGAGATTCTCAACCTGCTCGAGGGTTTTCCTCTGCATATCCGCAGCGTGCCGAATTTCACCGATCTGGCCAGCGGAAGGGTGAAAGTCGAGGACATTCAGGAAGTCGACATCGCTGACTTGCTGGGGCGCGACGCAGTGCCAGCGCAACCGGACCTGCTCCAACGCTGCATCAGGGGCAAAGTCGTCATGGTCACCGGTGCCGGTGGCTCGATCGGCTCAGAGCTGTGCCGGCAGATTTTTGCCCTGGGCCCGACCACACTGCTGCTGTTCGATCACAGTGAATTCAATCTCTATAGCATTTTGTCCGAACTGGAGCAGCGTGGGTGCAGGGAGTCGGTCAAGGTGCGTCTGTTGCCCATCCTCGGTTCCATTCGCCATCCGGACAAGTTGCTGGATGTGATGAAAACCTGGCAGGTCGACACGGTTTATCACGCAGCGGCTTACAAACACGTACCGATGGTCGAGCACAACATTGCTGAAGGTGTGCTGAATAACGTGATCGGCACCTTGAATACCGCGCAGGCAGCCCTGCAGTCAGGTGTGGCCAATTTCGTGTTGATTTCTACCGACAAGGCCGTTCGCCCGACCAATGTGATGGGCAGTACCAAGCGCCTGGCCGAGCTGGTTCTGCAAGCGTTGAGCCACGAGATCGCTCCGGTCCTGTTTGGTGACAAGTCCAACGTTTCACGGGTCAACAAAACCCGCTTCACCATGGTGCGGTTCGGCAATGTGCTGGGGTCTTCCGGTTCAGTGATCCCGTTGTTCCACAGTCAAATCAAATCTGGCGGTCCTCTGACGGTGACCCATCCGAAAATCACCCGCTATTTCATGACCATCCCCGAGGCGGCCCAATTGGTGATTCAGGCCGGCTCGATGGGACAAGGCGGCGATGTGTTCGTGCTGGACATGGGCGAGCCGGTGAAGATCGTCGAGCTCGCCGAGAAAATGATTCACCTCTCGGGTCTGAGTATCCGCTCCGACCGCAACCCGCAAGGCGACATTTCCATCGAATTCACCGGATTGCGTCCCGGCGAAAAGCTCTACGAAGAGCTGTTGATCGGCGACAACGTTGCCGCAACACCGCATCCGATGATCATGACGGCCAATGAGGATCATCTACCTTGGGAAGTGTTAAAGGTTAAGTTGGCCAGTTTGTTGGCGGCGGTTGATGAGGATGATTACTCTCGCGTTCGCCAGTTATTGCGTGAAACGGTCAGCGGCTACTCCCCCGACGGTGAAATAGTCGACTGGATCTACCAGCAACGTCGTCTCGAGCCGTGATTGTTTCACATCCTGTAACGCTCGCATTTTTGACTTAGCTCCATCATGACCTACGTTTGGAGAGCAGCTTGGGAAAAGCTGCTTTCTAAAACGATGATGGAGCGTCACTTATGCGTACCGGTTATTTCTACTCGCTGATTTTTGCTTTCCTCACCAGCGCCTCGATCGCTGCGATTGCTGCGCCTGTAGCGCCCACCGAGACAACAAAGGCGCCTTTGCTGATGGATGCGGCTGCGCCCTCGGCAAGCGTGAAGGTCGATCTCAACGGCGCGGATGCGGCGACGTTGCAAAAGGAGTTGGCGGGTGTGGGGGAGGCGAAGGCGCAGGCGATTGTTGCGTATCGGGATACAAACGGGCCGTTCGCGTCGGTGGATGAGTTGCTGGAAGTGAAGGGGATTGGCAAGGCGATTCTGGATCGCAATCGTGAAAAGCTGGAAGTGAACTAAGCTGACAGTTCAACGCCGAGAGGCCGGTCATTGACCGGCCTTTTTATTGGGTGCTGATCGGGTGGATGCCTGAACGCTGAAAATTATGGGTATCATATTGCGCCTTGATTATGCCTATAATAATTTCCATCGGCACTGATTCAGCAGCCGAATCGCGGCACATCGATGCACGTCGAATTTTGAATTGATAGGGGTAACCACGGTATGAACCAACGTCGAGTCGTCGTCACGGGCATGGGCCTGGTTTCACCCTTGGGCAGTGATGTTGAAATTGTCTGGCAGCGTTTGCTCGCCGGTCGTTCCGGGTTGCGCAACTTGCCCGATGCGGTTGTGGCTGATCTGCCGACCCGGGTCGGCGGCAGTGTGCCGACGGTGGAGGAGGATGCCGAGGCCGGGTTTGATCCGGATCGTGCGACGCCGCCCAAGGAACAGAAGAAAATGGATCGCTTCATCATGTTTGCCATGGAAGCGGCGCGGCAGGCGCTGGAGCAGGCCGGCTGGCACCCGGTGGACGCTGAAAGCCAGGAGCGCACTGCAACAATCATCGGCTCGGGTGTCGGTGGTTTCGGTGCGATTGCCGATGCGGTGCGTACCACCGACAGCCGTGGCCCTCGGCGTTTGTCGCCGTTCACCATTCCATCGTTTCTGGTCAATCTCGCGGCGGGTCATGTGTCGATCCAGCATGGCCTCAAAGGGCCGCTTGGTGCGCCAGTTACCGCGTGTGCCGCAGGTGTTCAGGCGATCGGCGATGCAGCGCGGTTGATCAGGGCGGGGGAGGCGGACATCGCGGTGTGTGGCGGTGCGGAAGCTTCGATTGATCGCGTCAGTCTGGCCGGTTTCGCGGCGGCACGGGCGCTGTCCAGCGGCTACAACGACACCCCGGAAAAAGCTTCGCGTCCCTTCGACAGTGGGCGCGATGGTTTCGTGATGGGCGAGGGCGCCGGTCTATTGGTCATCGAGTCGCTGGAGCATGCGCTTGCACGCGGTGCGAAGCCGCTGGCCGAACTGGTCGGTTACGGCACCACCGCCGACGCCTATCACCTGACCGCTGGCCCGGAAGACGGCAGCGGCGCACGCCGGGCGATGCAATTGGCACTGGCTCAGGGCGGTGTAAAGCCGGAGCAGGTGCAGCATCTCAACGCACATGCGACGTCGACGCCGGTCGGCGATTTGGGCGAGTTGGCGGCGATCAAGGCGTTGTTTGGCACGCAGAACAAGATCGCCGTGACTTCGACCAAATCCGCCACCGGTCATTTGCTCGGCGCGGCCGGCGGGCTGGAGGCGATTTTCACGCTACTGGCGATTCGGGATCAGGTAGTGCCACCAACGCTCAACTTTGAAAACCCGGATCCGGCGAGCGAAGGGGTGGACATTGTCCATGGCGAAGCGCGATCAATGGCGATCGAATATGCGTTGTCCAACGGCTTCGGTTTCGGCGGGGTCAATGCGAGCGTGTTGTTCAAGCGCTGGGAAGGTTAATCGCTCGATTGCTTGAGATGTTCGCGGGTGACGTCGAGGATGCGCTGGGCGAAGTCAGCATCCGCGACGCTGCGTGACAGCAGCAGTGCACCGGCCAGGGTCGCCATGATGACAATGCTGTGATCGGCGCTGTTCTCGCCTTCGAGCGTGCCCTGAATTTGTCCGAGGCGAGCATTGAGGACTTCGTCACTGGTGGGGCTTGGCTGGCCGCGCAGGCCCAGCTCGGAGGAAATGGTCAGCAGCGGGCAGCCTTCGTGGGGCGAGGTTTGATGCCACTCCGACAGGTAGGTGTCGATGAACACTTGCAGCGGGTTTTCCTGCGCGAAGATTTCTTCGCACAGGCCCGCGACTTGCTCGCCGGCCTCTTGCAGGGCTTTTTCGACCAGTTCTTCCTTGGATCTGAAGTGCGAGTAGAAGCCGCCATGGGTCAAGCCCAGGGCTTTCATCAAAGGCTGCAGGCCGGTGGCGCCGATACCGTCCTTGCGAAATCGGGCGGAAGCTTCCTTGATGATGCGTTGATGGGTCTGGGCTTTGTGATCTGGCGAGTAACGCATGTGGAGCTCTCCGCGACGATGCTGCCATCTTAACCACGGAAGATTAAATGGTGACTGTACTTCTAAAATCTAAACAGCCTGCGGGTAACTCCGATTGTGCTGAAAAAACAAACCCCGCCATTGCGGCGGGGCTCGTATCAGCGGTCTTGTGCATCCTTGGCATCCGCTTCGGCATTGCGCTGTGCGACGCGCTTGCGTTCTTCATCGGTCAGTTCGACCTTGTTGGCGGTGTCGCGCAACATCATCAATCCGCCAACAATCGAGCCGATCGCAACGACCAGAATCAACCAGGCATACCAGGGCATAACGGCTCTCCTTAATGGCAGCTCGACGGGCGAGGACTTCGCCGTGCGATGCTGCATACCACCTTTGAGCGAAACGACTTCGCGGTGGTTCCATTCTAGGCCGCTTATGCCCGGCACACCCGAACAGTGTTACAGACCGGTCAACATCGCATCCGCCGGCGCATCGGCACGCAGTTGCCCGGTCAGCATGAAGTAGCAGAACCCGACCGCCATGAAGCCGAGGAAAATCAGCCCGATCAGCGTGTTGAACCACGCCATCGCCACCAGGCAAACCACCGCCAGTACCAGCGCGATCAGCGGAACCAGCGGATAGCACGGCGCGCGGAAAGTACGCTCCAGATTCGGTTCCGATTTACGCAGTTTGAACAGGCTGAGCATGCTCATGATGTACATCACGATCGCGCCGAACACGGCCATGGTGATCATCGCTGCGGTGAGAGTCATACCGCCGAGGTTGATCAGGCCGTCGCTGTAGATCGCCGCGATGCCGATAAGCCCGCCAGCGATGATTGCGCGGTGCGGGGTCTGGAAGCGCGACAGTTTTGCCAATGAGGCGGGCAGGTAACCGGCGCGGGCGAGGGCGAAGAATTGTCGTGAGTACCCGAGGATGATGCCGTGGAAACTGGCGACCAGGCCGAACAGGCCGATCCACACCAGCATGTGCAGCCAGCCGGAGTTGTCGCCGACCACGGTTTTCATCGCCTGCGGCAGTGGGTCGTTGATGTTGGACAAGGTGCGCCAGTCGCCAACACCGCCCGCGAAGAACATCACGCCCATGGCCAGCAGCACCAGGGTCAGGATGCCGCTGATGTAGGCTTTTGGGATCGTGCGTTTCGGGTCCTTGGCTTCTTCGGCGGCCATGGCGGCGCCTTCGATGGCGAGAAAGAACCAGATCGCGAAGGGAATCGCCGCGAACATGCCGGCAATCGCCGGCGCGCCGAAGACATCGGAACCGGCCCAGCCATTCAGGGCAAAGTTGCTGAAGCTGAACGCCGGCGCGACCACGCCCATGAACACCAGCAACTCAGCCACCGCCAGCACGCAGACGATCAGCTCGAACGTCGCGGCCAGTTTCACCCCCAGAATGTTCAGGCCCATGAACACGATGTAGGCGCCGACCGCCGCGTGTTTCGGGTCCAGTGCCGGAAATTGCACATTCAAGTAAGCGCCAATCGCCAAAGCAATCGCTGGCGGGGCGAAGACGAATTCGATCAGCGTGGCCAGTCCGGCGATCAATCCGCCTTTTTCGCCAAACGCGCGGCGGCTGTAGGCAAACGGCCCGCCGGCATGGGGAATCGCGGTGGTCAGTTCGGTGAAACTGAAGATGAAGCAGGTGTACATGGTCGCGACCATGAACGAGGTCACGAGAAAACCCAGCGTACCGGCCACGCCCCAGCCGTAACTCCAGCCGAAATATTCCCCGGAAATCACCAGCCCCACGGCAATGCCCCACAGGTGCAACGTGCCCAGCGTGGGTTTGAGTTGTGTGTTCATGCGCTTGCTCCCTGAAGGATTGGAAAGCTTCGGGGGAGGGCGTGTGCAGTGGGCGTGCCATCGCAGTGAAACAAGTCGTAATAAGTTGAAAGCTGTCGTATCGGGAATGTTCGCAGCTGGATGAGCGATTTTTGTGCGCCAGTTGGGAGCAGCGGAGTCTGTTATGCCGCCTTCGCGGGCAAGCTCGCTCCCACAGGTTTTTGCGTCGTCCGCAGAGTTCGATTCCGGCACGGAACCTGTGGGAGTCGGGCTCGCCCGCGATGAGGTCCGACCTGACGCTGCAAAAACCTGCTGTAACGCCGGCATAAACCCACTCTTTACGCTTTCTTTATGACCCACGCCGCGCCTCGCTCTCGTTCCTTTACAGCCTCCTTCCCGACAATCGCTGCACACACGGCAATACGCCGTTACACGGAGATCTTCCATGAGCGTTCTGGACGGGGTGTCACTGCTGTTGGCAGTGGGGCTGTTCATTTATCTGTTGGTTGCGCTGTTGCGCGCGGACCGGAACTAGGAGCGGCTATGCACAGTTATGACTATTGGCTGATCCTCGGGTTTTTTGCGCTGGTCCTGCTGCCGGCGCCGTTCCTTGGGCGCTTCTATTACAAGGTCATGGAGGGCCAGCGCACCTGGCTGACGCCGATTCTCGGACCGGTCGAGCGCGGTTGCTATCGTCTTGCCGGGGTCGATGTGCAGACGGAGCAGAGCTGGCAGAAGTACACGCTGGCGCTGTTGGCGTTCAACCTTGCCGGTTTCCTGCTGCTGTTTGCGATTCTGCTGTTCCAGGATCACCTGCCGCTGAACCCGCAAAACCTGCCCGGCCAGGAATGGACCCAGGCGTTCAACACCGCGGTCAGTTTCATGACCAATACCAACTGGCAGTCCTACAGCGGTGAAGCGACCCTCAGCTACCTGAGCCAGATGGTCGGTCTCACCGTGCAGAACTTCGTCAGCGCCGCCACCGGCCTCGCCGTACTTGTCGCGCTGTGCCGTGGCATCGGCCGTAAGTCGGCGCAGACCCTCGGCAACTTCTGGGTCGACATGACCCGCGCCACCCTCTATGGCCTGCTGCCGCTGTGCCTGCTGCTGGCGCTGTATCTGGTCTGGCAGGGCGTGCCGCAAACCTTCGCCCAGTATGTAAATGCCGTGACCCTGCAAGGCGTCGATCAGGTGATCCCGCTCGGCCCGGCTGCCAGCCAGATTGCGATCAAGCAGCTGGGCACCAACGGTGGCGGTTTCTTCGGCGTCAACTCGGCGCATCCGTTCGAGAACCCGACCGCGTGGAGCAACCTGTTCGAAGTCGCCTCGATCATTCTGATCCCGGTGGCGCTGGTGTTCACCTTCGGCCATTACGTCAAGGACCTGCGTCAGAGCCGCGCGATCATCGCCTGCATGCTGGCGTTGTTCCTGATCGGCGGTGCGACATCGTTGTGGGCCGAGTATCAGCCGAATCCGACCCTGAACAACGCCGCTGTCGAGCAGACTGCGCCGCTGGAAGGCAAGGAAGCGCGCTTCGGTACCACCGCGACGGTGCTGTGGTCGGTGACTACCACGGCGGCTTCGAACGGCTCGGTCAACGGCATGCACGATAGCCTCAACCCGCTGAGCGGCATGGTTGCGCTGGTCAACATGATGGTCGGCGAAGTGATCTTCGGCGGTGTCGGTGCCGGGCTCTACGGCATGTTGCTCAACGTGCTGATCGCGGTGTTCCTCGCCGGTCTGATGATCGGTCGTACGCCGGAATACCTCGGCAAGAAGCTTCAAGCGCGTGAGGTGCAATTGTTGGTGGTGACGCTGCTGGTGATGCCCGTCGGCGTGCTGGTGCTCGGCGCCATTGCCGCCACGGTTCCCAGCGCTGCGGCAACCATCAGCAACCCCGGCGCGCACGGCTTCAGTCAGTTGCTCTATGCCTACACCTCGGCGAGCGCCAACAACGGTTCGGCATTTGGTGGCCTGGGCGCGAACACGCCGTTCCACAACCTGATGCTCGGTCTGGGCATGTTGATCGGCCGCTTCGGCTACATCCTGCCGGTGCTGGCACTGGCCGGTAGCCTGGCGATGAAGAAAAGCGCACCGGTCGGCCAGAACAGCTTTCCGACTCACGGCCCGCTGTTCGTGACCCTGTTGACCGTGACCATTCTGCTGGTGGGCGGCCTGACGTTCTTGCCGACGCTGGCGCTCGGCCCTATCGCCGAACATTTAAGTATGGGCTTCTAAGGAATCCATCATGAATATGCCTGCAATCAAACCCGCCGCCGTCAAAGCGCCGGAACAAGCCAAAACCGCGATCTCGGCCCTGTGGCGCCCGGCGCTGGTGCAAGCCTTCGTCAAGCTCGACCCTCGGCAATTGGCGCGTTCGCCAGTGATGCTGGTGGTCGAACTGACGGCGATTTTCACCACCGTGCTGTGCTTCATTCCGGACGCTGATGTGCCGACCTTCGTCGCCGCACAAATCGCTCTGTGGCTGTGGTTCACCGTGCTGTTTGCCAACTTCGCCGAAGCCTTGGCCGAAGGTCGTGGCAAGGCTCGCGCCGACAGCCTCAAGGCCGGCAGCGAAGGCCTCAGCGCCCGCTGCCGCCAAGCCGATGGCAGCTTCAAGATCGTGCCGGCTGCCAATCTGCGCAAGGGCGACGTGGTGCGAGTCGAAGCCGGGGAAATGATCCCCGGTGACGGCGAAGTCATCGAAGGCATCGCGGCGGTCAACGAAGCGGCGATCACTGGCGAATCGGCGCCGGTGATCCGCGAGTCTGGCGGCGACCGCTCGGCCGTCACCGGCAACACGCGGTTGGTGTCCGACTGGCTGCTGGTGAAGATCACCACCAACCCTGGTGAATCGACCCTCGACCGCATGATCGCTCTGGTCGAAGGCGCCAAGCGTCAGAAGACCCCGAACGAAGTCGCGCTGGATATCCTGCTGATCGGCCTGACCCTGATCTTTCTGCTGGTGGTCGTCACCCTGCAACCGTTCGCGCATTTCGCCAATGGCAGCCTGCCGCTGGTGTTCCTCGTGGCGTTATTGGTCACGCTGATTCCGACCACCATCGGCGGTCTGCTGTCTGCCATCGGTATCGCCGGGATGGATCGCCTCGTGCGCCTGAATGTGATCGCCAAATCCGGTCGCGCAGTGGAAGCGGCGGGTGACGTGCACGTGCTGTTGCTCGACAAGACCGGCACCATCACCTTCGGCAACCGTCGTTGCAGCGCGGTGTATGCCGCGCCGGGTGTGAGCGGGCGTGAGCTGGCCGAAGGCGCGCTGTTCGCCTCGCTGGCCGATGAAACCGCTGAGGGCAAATCGATCGTCGAGTTCCTCCGTGGCCTGCATCCGCAACCGGAGCCGGCCCCGGAAACCCTGACCGCCGTGCCGTTCAGCGCGGAAACCCGCTTGTCCGGCGTCGATTATCAGGGCCGCGTGTATCGCAAAGGTGCGGTGGATTCGCTGCTGGCGTTTCTCGGTCAGCAACGTAGCGATCTGGCCCCGGCGCTGGCGCGGGAAATCGACAAGATTGCCCAGAGCGGTGGCACGCCGTTGCTGGTCTGTGCAGACGGTAAGTTGCTTGGCGCGATCCATCTCAAGGACGTGGTCAAGCCAGGCATTCGTGAGCGTTTTGCCGAGTTGCGCAAACTGGGGATTCGCACGGTGATGGTCACCGGCGACAACCCGCTGACCGCTGCTGCGATCGCCGCTGAAGCGGGCGTCGATGATGTGCTCGCCGAAGCCACGCCGGAGAAGAAGCTCGCGCGGATTCGTCACGAGCAGAACGACGGCCGCCTGGTCGCCATGTGCGGCGACGGCGCCAACGACGCCCCGGCCCTGGCCCAGGCAGACGTCGGGATGGCGATGAACGATGGCACGCAAGCGGCACGCGAAGCGGCGAACATGGTCGATCTCGACAGCGACCCGACCAAGCTGCTCGACGTGGTGCAGATCGGCAAAGAATTGCTGGTGACCCGTGGCGCGCTGACGACCTTTTCCATCGCCAACGACATCGCCAAATACTTCGCGATTCTGCCGGCGCTGTTCGCCTCGATTTACCCGCAGCTGGGCGTGCTGAACATCATGCATCTGAGCAGTCCGCAAAGCGCGATTCTCTCGGCCATTGTGTTCAACGCGCTGATCATCGTTGTGCTGATTCCACTGGCATTGCGCGGCGTGCGCGTGCAGGCGGCGAGTGCGGCGGCGTTGCTGCGGCGCAATCTGCTGATCTATGGCGTCGGCGGGATTGCCGTGCCGTTCGTGGGGATCAAGGTGATCGACATGCTGCTTACGGCGTTGCATCTGGTGTAACGCTTTCGCGAGCAGGCTCGCTCCCACCTGAAACTGCATTCCCCTGTGGGAGCGAGCCTGCTCGCGAAGAATGCGCCACTGCTTATCTGACTCAACACAGTACTGGTTTCTGAATCGAGGATTCTGCAATGTCCACAACCCTACGCCCGGCCCTGACCCTGTTAGCGCTGATGACCCTGATCACCGGCGTCGCCTATCCACTCGCGGTCACCGGCATCGCCCAAGTCGCTTTCCCGGCTCAGGCCAACGGCAGCCTGATCCACGACGCCGACGGCAAAGTTCGCGGCTCATCGTTGATTGCTCAGGATTTCAGCGGCGACAACTGGTTCCACCCACGCCCGTCCGCCGGGGCTTTTGCCACGGTCGCCAGCGGCGCCAGCAACCTCGCGCCGAGCAATCCGGCCCTGGCGACCCGCGTAATCGAAGACGCGCAAAAACAACAAGTCGCTGGGCAGGGGCCGGTGCCATTGGCCTTGCTGACCACCTCCGCCAGCGGCCTCGATCCGCACTTGCCACCGGCGGCAATTGCCTATCAACTGGCGCGTGTCGCAGCAGCGCGCAACCTGCCGGTGTCGACCTTGCAGCAACTGCTCGATAAGCACATCGAACAGCCGCTGGTGGGGCCGCCGGTGGTGAATGTGCTGGAGCTGAATCTGGCACTGCAAAACCTGTAATTCAGTTGATACCGATCGTTCCCACGCTCTGCGTGGGAATGCATCAATAGACGCTCTGCGTCTGCTTTTATGGGACGCAGAGCGTCCCGGGCTGCATTCCCACGCAGAGCGTGGGAACGATCATCAGGAAGAGAGACATTAAGCATGAGCGACTCCGGCCGCGCCGACGCATTGTTAGCAGACCTGCCCCGCGATGGCCGTGGCCGGCTCAAGGTTTTCCTCGGCGCGGCGCCCGGGGTCGGCAAGACCTACGCCATGCTTCAGGCCGCGCATACGCAACTGCGCCAGGGCGTGAAGGTTCTCGCCGGCGTGGTCGAAACCCATGGCCGCGCCGAAACCGAAGCCTTGCTCGGCGGCCTGCCGCAGCAACCGCTGGTGCGCAGCGAATACCGTGGCGTGCTGCTTGAGGAAATGGACCTCGACGGCATTCTCGCCGCCAAACCGAAGCTTGTGCTGGTGGATGAACTGGCTCACAGCAACGCCCCCGGCAGCCGCCACGCCAAGCGCTGGCAAGACATTCAGGAACTGCTCGCCGCCGGCATCGACGTGTTCACCACGGTCAACGTCCAGCACCTGGAGAGCCTCAACGATCAGGTGCGCGGCATCACCGGCGTGCAGGTGCGCGAAACCCTGCCGGACTGGGTCTTGCAGGAAGCTTTCGAGCTGCTGCTGATCGACCTGCCGCCGCGTGAATTGCTCGAGCGTCTGCGCGAAGGCAAGGTCTACGTACCGGAGCAGGCCCGCGCCGCCATCGACGCTTTTTTCACCCAGACCAACCTTACCGCCCTGCGTGAACTGGCAATGCAGACCGCTGCCGCGCAGGTCGACAACGATCTCGCCCAGGGCTATCGCCAACTCGGCCAGGCCGCGCCGGCGGTGCGCGGGCGTTTGCTGGTCGGCATCGATGGCGATGCGCAGGCCGAGCGGCTGGTGCGTCACGCCAGCCGCGTCGCCCAGCGCCGGCATCTGCCGTGGAGTCTGGTGCACGTCGACAACGGCAGTGCCCGTGACGAGCAATCGCGGTTGCGCCTGCAAAGCGCCCAGCAACTGGCCGAACGCCTCGGTGGCGAAGTGGTGCTGTTGCGGGCTGGCGAAGTGGCGAAAACCCTGATTCAACACGCCGCCGAACGCCGCGCCAGTCTGTTGCTGGTCGGCCAGTCGCGGCCACGCTTGCGCCGTCGCCTGTTCGGCGGTGGCCTGGCGGCGCGCCTGCTGCGTCAGGCTCACGGTCTGGAAATCAACGTGCTCGACAGTGATCACGAGCAGCACCAACCGCGCCCGCGTAGTTCA
This sequence comes from Pseudomonas sp. AC083, assembly GCF_979253165.1. NCBI lineage: Bacteria > Pseudomonadati > Pseudomonadota > Gammaproteobacteria > Pseudomonadales > Pseudomonadaceae > Pseudomonas > Pseudomonas sp. AC083. The sequence goes on along the minus strand of NZ_CEEDDH010000011.1, from coordinate 109,724 downwards.
GTCACGCTGGTGTGGTTCGACTACGCGCTGGCGCTGGTCGCGACGTTGTTGGCCACGGCCTTGGCCTGGGCGGTGTCGAGTGTGTTGCCGCTGCCGAACATCTCGCTGGTGTTTCTCGCGGCGGTGTTGCTGGTGGCGGTGCGCAGCAGCCTCGGCCCGGCGCTGGCCTGTGCGGCGCTGTCGTTTCTCACCTACGATTTTCTGTTCATACCGCCGAATTTCTCGTTCAGCATTCAGCGCGAAGAAGACGTGCTGACGCTGCTGTTCTTCCTGTTGATGGCGGCGCTCACCGGCAACCTCGCGGCGCGTCAGCGGCGGCAGTTGCAGGCTTTGCGCGATACCCAGGAAGAGACCAGCGAACTGCTCGACCTGTCGCGCAAACTCACCGCCGCGACGGATCGCCAAGCCGTGATCAGCGCTGCCGCGCAACACCTCGAAGGCTGGAGCGATGTGCAATTGTGCTTGCTCAACCGCGACGGCCAGGGCGGCTGGAAAGTCGAAACCGGCGGGCCACTGCAATTTACCGAGGCTGAACGCGCCGCCGCCGATTGGGCCTGGCAACACGATCAACCGGCGGGCAAGGGCACCGGTACCTTGCCGCTGGGGCGTTGGTGGTGGTGGCCGTTGTCGGTCGAGGACGGGCCGCTGGCGTTGCTTGGTGTTTGCGCCAAGGAAGGCCAGAGCTTGAGCGGTCAGCGCCGACGTTTGCTCACTGCGCTGAGCCAGCCGCTGGCGCAAGCCCTGGCCCGCGCGCAATTGGCCGATGACCTCGAAGCGGCGCGTCTGCACGGCGAAACCGAACAATTGCGCAGCGCTTTGCTGGCCTCGGTGTCCCACGATTTGCGCACGCCGCTGACGGCCATGCGCGGCAGCATCGACAGCCTGTTGGCCCTCGGCGAAGCGATCCCGCTGGAGGATCGCCGCGAGCTGCTCGAAGGCACCCGCGATGAGGCCGAACGCCTCGACCGCTACATTCAGAACCTGCTCGACATGACCCGCCTCGGCCACGGCGCCTTGAAGCTGGCGCGGGACTGGGTTTCGCCAGCCGATATCGTCGGCAGTTCGCTCAATCGCCTGCGCGCCGTGCTGGCGCCGCTGCAGGTCAGCACCGAAGTGCCGGCCGAGTTGCCGTTGCTCTATGTGCACGCGGCGCTGATCGAGCAGGCGCTGGTTAACGTGCTGGAGAACGCCGCGCGTTTTTCTCCCAGCCACGGCCGCCTGCAACTGCGCGCCGGCGCCAATGAGCAGGAGATTTTCTTTGCGGTCAGCGATGAAGGCCCGGGGATTCCCGAAGAGGACCGAGCGAAGATTTTCGACATGTTCTACACCGCCGCGCGCGGTGATCGCGGCGGGCAGGGCACGGGGTTGGGACTGGCGATCTGTCAGGGCATGGTCGGCGCCCACGGCGGGCGTATTTCCGTGGCTGACGGCATCGACGGGCGCGGCACCTGCATCACCTTGCACCTGCCGTTGCAGGCGCAGCCGGGGATGGACGGTGAAGCTTGAAGTCGACTGCGCTACTCTCTTGCCAATCTATTGTGTTGATGTGAATTCATGAGCCAGACCGCGACCATTTTGGTCATCGACGACGAACCGCAGATTCGCAAGTTCCTGCGCATCAGCCTCGCTTCACAAGGCTACAAAGTGCTCGAAGCCGGCACCGGCGCTGAAGGCCTGGCGCAAGCTGCGCTGAGCAAACCGGACCTGGTGGTGCTTGATCTCGGGTTGCCGGACATGGACGGTCAGCAGGTCCTGCGCGAATTGCGCGAATGGGCGACCACGCCGGTGCTGGTGCTGTCGGTGCGCGCCAGTGAAGGGCAGAAGGTCGAAGCGCTGGATGGTGGCGCCAATGACTACGTGACCAAGCCGTTCGGCATCCAGGAATTCCTCGCCCGGGTCCGCGCGTTGTTGCGTCAGGCACCGGCGGGGGAGGCGCAGTCAGCGGCGCTGAGTTTCGGCCCGTTGACCGTGGATCTGGCCTATCGGCGCGTGCTGCTCGACGGCGCCGAAGTCGCCCTGACCCGCAAGGAATACGCGGTGCTGGCGCAACTGGCGCGGCATCCGGGGCGGGTGATCACCCAGCAGCAATTGCTCAAGGATATCTGGGGACCGACGCACACCGAGGACAGTCATTACCTGCGCATCGTGGTCGGGCATCTGCGGCAGAAACTGGCGGATGACCCGACCCGGCCACGGTTTATCGTGACTGAGGCGGGGGTTGGGTATCGGTTGTTGAGTGAAGTTGGCTGATCTGACGCCTTCGCGAGCAGGCTCGCTCCCACAGGGGAATGCATTTCAAATGTGGGAGCGAGCCTGCTCGCGAAGAGGCCATCAAATACTCCGAAAAATCCGGATCAGTTCAACCCTGCTCCTGCTCATACCGATCCAGCGTATCACTGGCAATCTGTCTGCCCAGCGCGATCAACTCCGGCGCCTTGTAGAACTCGAAAAACCGGCACACCCGCTTCGGCACGTTAATCAGGATATCCGGCGGATACCCGGCAATCTTGTACTGCGCCAGTGAGGTCTGCATCACCTCGAAACTCTGGTTGATCAGATCCAGCAACGACGCCGGCCCGACGTTATCGATGATGAACGAACCGGTGGCGGATTTCGGCGCGCCTTCGCGTTCCGGGGCGGCGGCCGGTTGTTGGCTTTCCGGTTCGACGCCTTCGAGCCACGGATTGATCTCCGCCGCCTCGGCGCGCAACGCTTCCTGTTCCAGCTTCAACAATTGCTCGGCCTGTTTACGCCGGAACGGCAACTTCGAACCCATGGATTTGATCAGACTGTCGAAGCGCGAACGGAACGCCGCCGGCCGCTCGATCACCGGCAACTTGTACTGGCGCTGATTGGTGGCGTTGAGGTTGACCGCAATGATCAGGTCGCAATGGCTCGACACTACCGGAACGATCGGCAACGGATTGAGAATGCCGCCATCGACCAGCATGCGGTTGCCCTGCATCACCGGGGTAAACAGGCTGGGAATCGCCGCCGAGGCGCGCATGGCCTGATGCAGGCAGCCTTCCTGAAACCAGATTTCCTGCTGGTTGGTCAGGTCGGCGGCGACGGCGGTGTAGGGGATGCGCAGGTCTTCGATGTTGATCTCGCCGACGATCTTGCGAATCTGCCCGAAGACCTTTTCACCGCGAATCGCGCCGAGACGGAAACTCACATCGACCAGGCGCAGCACGTCGAGGTAATCAAGGCTTTCGATCCAGCGCCGGTATTCATCCAGTTTGCCGGCGGCATAGATCCCGCCGACCACCGCCCCCATCGAACAACCGGCAATGCAGGCGATGTCGTAGCCGCGTTTTTCAATTTCTTCGATAACGCCGATATGGGCATAGCCCCGGGCGCCACCGGAGCCCAGCACCAGTGCGACACGCTTTTTCATCAAACTTCCTCCCGACAAGCCTGCACAATGCACGCATCGGCCAAGCGGCTCAATCGCCAAGGTCGTTGCGCGAAGCGGTGACGTCGTTTTTCGTTCGCGGCGCACGCTTGCGCGCTATGCTCTGCGCCACGTGGTTTGACCGGTCAGCGAGGCACTTTTTCGCCGCTTGACCGTCTTACCTGCACGACTGTTGACCTACCTTGAGGTGTGAGTGATGAAAGCCTGGATCTGTGTACCGTTGATGGCTCTGGTTCTGGCCGGTTGCGCCGGCAAAACCGCGTACCGCGACAGCTGCGGCAGCCAACTCGACGCGGCCTGGCACGAACTGGACCTGGCCAAGGCTGAAGGCTTCGCCGGCACCGTCAGCTATTCCAAAGCGCTGTCGCTGCTGACCGCCGCCAAGACTCAGCAACAATTCGAAGGCTTTGAAGGCTGCAGCAAGAAAGCCGAGAAAGCCCGCTTCTACATTCGCGAATCCCGCGCAGGACGTTAAAAAAGCAGCTGCAAGCTTCTAGCTGCAAGCGGCAAGCTTAAAGCAACCGCGTTCAGCTTGAAGCTTGTAGCTTGCAACTTGAAGCTGTCCTACGGAGTAGACCCCCATGATCGATCGCTTGGTGGCTCATGTTTTGAGCCTGGATGTGCGGCTGCTGGCATGTCAGGCGCGCTTGACTGCGCGCACTGATCCCGAGGCGTTGCATGATTTGCGCACTACGGTGCGGCGCTTGCGCAGTCTGTTGCGGCCGTTGCGTGGCTTGCCGGGAGTCGAGCAACTGGAGGCGGCGGCTTCGGCAGTGGGTGATCTGACCACACCGTGGCGTGATCGCGAAGTGCTGGCGGCGTATCTGCTCGAGCATGATCAACCCGAGGCTGCGCAGCGGCGTCTGGCGCAAATGGCCGAGGCGTATCCGGCGCTGGCGGCGAGTGCGGAACTGGCTTCGCTGCTGATGATTCTCGACGCGTTTCCACGATTTTTGCGCGCGTCCCAGCGTCAGGGGCTGCTCAAGGATCTGGATAAACGCATCGAAAAACGCCTGGGCAAACAATGGCAGAAACTCGATGCGGCGCTGCACGATCCCGCCCATGACCGCCATCGTCTGCGCCTGCTGATCAAGCGCGTGCGCTATGGCATCGAAGCCTATCCCGAGCTCGATCGCTTGCCGAAACCGGCTTACAAACGCCTGAAATCGGCGCAAGGCGCATTGGGCGACTGGCACGATTGCTGGCAATGGCTGGCGCGTGCCGAGCAGGAGGCTGATCTGCAACCGTGCGTGGCCACCTGGCAGGCGGGGTTGATCAAGGCAGAGCTGAAGGCCGATCAAGTGCTGGAAAAGCTCAGCGTGACCTGTTTCAAATCCTGAAGCTTACGCGTCCCTCTGTAGGAGCTGCCGAAGGCTGCGATCTTTTGATTTTGATTTGCAAACAGATCAAAAGATCGCAGCCTCGTTTCACTCGACAGCTCCTACAAGGGTTTTGCGGCGAAATCGAAAAGTGCCAAGGCCTATCTGTCAGCCCATTTGACCGGAATAGACGCTGCGCCACGGCCCGGGGCTGGGTAAGATCCGCGCATTCCTTTCTCGTTTTCCGAGGTTGCCATGCGCTTTTGCGATCTGCTCGATGCTGTCCGCCAACAACCTGAAGTGACCATCCCCGCCGAATGGGGGCAGGGCCGGGCCAGTTTTGGCGGGCTGGTGGCCGCGCTGCAATTTGAAGCCATGCGCGCCAGGGTGCCGACGGAGCGCCCGGTGCGTTCGCTGGCGATTACCTTTGTCGGCCCGGTCGAGCCGGAAGTGCCGGTGAGTTTCGAAGTCGACGTGCTGCGTGAAGGCAAAGCCGTCAGCCAGGTGTTGGGCCGCGCCATGCAAAATGGCCAAGTGGTGACGATCATTCAGGGCAGCTTCGGTGCCGCGCGGCCTTCGGAAGTCGCCGTCGAAGCCTATCCGGCGCCCACCATGAAACACTGGGACGAGTGCCAGGAGCTGCCCTACATCAAAGGCGTGACCCCGGAATTCATGCGCCATCTGGCGATGCGCTGGAGCGTCGGCGGCATTCCGTTCTCCGGCACGGCGTCGCGCTTGATGGGCGGCTGGGTGCGGTTGCGTGGGGATGTCAAAGAGGAGTCGGTCAACGAGGCGCATCTGCTGGCGCTGGTGGATGCCTGGCCGCCGGCGCTGTTGCCGTATCTGAAGAAACCGGCGACGGGTAGCACGCTGACCTGGACCATTGAATTCGTGCAGCCGTTACACGACTTGAGCACGCTGGACTGGTGCCAATACCTGGCCGACATCGAATACGCAGCCGACGGCTACGGCCATGTCGCCGCGAAGTTGTGGAGTGCGAAAGGGGAGTTGATTGCCATGAGTCGGCAGACCGTGACGATCTTCGCCTGACTCAATGCCGACGGTGGCGCTCACGCCAGGCGCGCCACCAGCCACCGCTGAGAAAGAACCGCGGAAAGGTCAGAAACTGCTCGACCAGCAAACGTGACACGGCATCTTTGCGATCACTGAACGGCTCGGAGGCTTGCGCCTCCAGGCCGTGACCGTGGCGCTGCAGACCCAGCGCCGCGACGATACCGATCACGCCGATGGCGACGCTGGCAAGGCTCAGGCTGAACACTCCCGACACGATCAACAGAAACGCCACGATGAACAACGGCACGGCAATCAAGTGCAGGACCAGATTGGTCGGATGCTGATGATTGCCCGGGTATGCGCGCCATTGCCACGCGGGAAGGTTGGGGTGACGTTTGCCCATGTTTGCTACTCCTCGATCCATGTTGAACTTCATGGTTGAAGAATAGGCCCGGGCGCGGAGGGCGGCGAATCAAGGTTGGCTATTGAAGTGATAGCCGTCATCGCAGGATTCGATGTAGATGCCTCTGACGCCTTCGCGAGCAGGCTCGCTCCCACATTGATTCAATGGTGCATGTGGGAGCGAGCCTGCTCGCGAAAGCGGACTCACAATTTCAACTGACCTATCGCCTTGTTCAGCTCCCCGGCCAATGTCGCCAGCTCATTACTGGTCGTCGCCGAATCCACCGTCTGCTGCACGGTGTTCTCGGTCACGTCACGAATACTCACCACCGCCCGGTTCATCTCCTCGGCAACCTGACTCTGCTGTTCCGCCGCCACGGCAATCTGCGTGTTGCTTTCGCGCATCTGCGCCACCGCTCCGGTGATTTCCGCCAGCGCCGCGCCAGCCTCCTGCGCCTGCTGCACGCAGTCGTCGGCCTTGTACGAACTCTCCTGCATGAAATCCACCGCATCGCGGGTGCCGGCCTGCAACGCGGCGATCATGCCGGTGATCTCGTCGGTGGACGCCTGCACGCGCTTGGCGAGGTTGCGCACTTCATCGGCGACCACGGCAAAGCCGCGCCCCATCTCCCCGGCGCGGGCCGCTTCGATCGCCGCGTTGAGCGCGAGCAGGTTGGTCTGTTCGGCAATGCTGTGAATCACGCTGACCACGCCGTTGATCTTCTGGCTGTCCTCGGCCAGGCGTTGAATCATTTCTGCCGTCTGCTGCACGCCGCTGGACAACCCGGCAATCGATTGCTGCACCCGCGCCACCACCTGCTGACCGCTTCCAGCGAGACCATCGGCGGTTTTCGACAGATCGCGGGTGGCGCCGGCGTGTTGCGCGATGTGATAAACGGTGGCGGTCATTTCGTTGATCGCGGTGGCAGCCTGATCGGTTTCGCTTTGCTGGCCGAGCATGCCGTGGCGCACATCATTCATGCTCGAGGCCAGCCGCGCAGCGCCGTCATCCAATTGTCGCGCGGTGCTGGCAACGGTGGTTACGACGCGTTGATAACCGGCCTGCATGGCGTTGAAGGCATTGGCCATCTGCCCGACTTCGTCCTTGCCCACCAGCGGCACACGAGCAGAAAGATCGCCGGTTTTTTCAACGTGCAGCATCACGTCTTTCAACGTGTTGAGCTGGCTGAGCAGAAAGCGGATCAACAGTTGCGAGGCGCCGAGCATCGCCAGCATCAGGACGAAGACCGCCAATGCATAGTTGGCGAAACGCTCGCTGAACACCTGGCTCAGGCTCGGGGCATAGGCGATGACCGCCACTTGCTCACCGTCGGCACGGCTGAACACTTCGGCGCCCATCAACGGGTCGTCGCCGAACAGTGGCATTTCATTGATGGCGTTCCAGCCGTTGCTGCCGCTGATTTCCAGCAGCGGTTGATCATTGAGACGCGGCGCTTCACCGCGCTTGAAGGTCAGCACCTGGGCGGATTTGGGCAAAGCTTGCCCGGTCGGCCAGGCCTTGAGCAACTGCGCCTGCGCCTGCGCGGACACCTGCGCGGCGTGGCTACGGGCCTGTTGTTCGAGATGCACGGCGTACAAAACCAACAGCAGGGTGGTGACAAAGGCGACCGCGTTGACCGCCCAGAATTTATATTTCAGCGAGATGTTGCTAAGCCAGGCACCCATGGAGGTCTTCTCTGATAGCGGAAACAGTTTTGGCAAGGTGCCATTATTGTGCCGCTATGCAGAAAACCATTTTTTGATGCGGATCAACAGATCAAAAGATCGCAGCCTTCGGCAGCTCCTACATTGGCACGGCGTAGATTCTGTAGGAGCTGCCGAAGGCTGCGATCTTTTGCGTTTTACACCAACATCGGAAGATTAAAAAACGCCCGGGCACACGCGGTGGTATGTGCGGCCAGCGCTTCCTCGGTCTCGCCGCGATGCAACGCCACTTCGCGCAGCACTTCGCTCAGATACGCCGGCTCATTGCGGCCGTTTTTCGGCTTCGGCCGCAACGTGCGCGGCAGCAGATACGGCGCGTCGCTTTCCAGCATCAGCCGTCCCGCTTTGATTTCTTTGACCAGTGGATGCAGATGCGTGCCCCGGCGCTCGTCGCAGATCCAGCCGGTGATGCCGATGTGCAGATCCAGATCGAGGTAGCTGAACAAGGCCTTTTGCTCGCCAGTGAAGCAGTGCACCACCGCCGCCGGCAGTTGATCGCGGAAGTCCTTGAGGATCTCCAGCAGGCGCTGGCTGGCATCGCGCTCGTGCAGGAACACCGGCAATTGCAGTTCGACGGCCAGCGCCAGATGTTCTTCCAGGACCTTTTCCTGTTGCGCGCGCGGGGAGAAGTCGCGGTTGAAATCCAGCCCGCATTCGCCCACCGCGACGACGCTGGATTCGTTCAACAGACTGCGCAGGCGACGCGCGCTGTCAGCATTCCAGTCGCTGGCCGAATGCGGGTGAATACCGGCGGTGGCGAACAGCCGTTGGCCGCTTTCATCCAGTTGCTGGCACAGTTCCAGCGCCTGTTCGCTACCCTCGACGCTGGTGCCGGTCAGCACCAGTTGGCAGACGCCGGCGGCGTAGGCGCGGTCGAGCACGGCCTGGTGTTTGTCGGCGAAACTGGGGTTGGTCAGGTTGACGCCGATATCGATGAGTTGCATGGTGCTACCTCGGGCCGAAGGCCGGAAAGCATATCAGAGCTGTAGATTTATAAGAAAAACCAAGAACTACAAAGACTTATGGCTGTCTGTTGAGGCCCCGGGGGACTCCGGGGTGGCGACAATGCCATCACTGTGCCAGTCTCTCGCACTTTACCAGCGCACAAAGCGCTCTGTTTTCGTCGGTGATATCGTCTCTTTTGCGACGCGATCGCCCCGTATTCTTTTCGGAGAGTGGATGCATCGTCCCTCGGTTCTGCTGCTGTTATGTGCTGCGTTACTGCTGCCGATGACGGCGGTCGCACGCCTGCCCGGGCCGCTGCAAACCGTGCCGGCGAGCAAGGTTCGCGACCTCTCGGACATTCGCAGCAGCCGCGTGCTGCGCGTGCTGGTCAATCAGAGCCGCAACAGCTCCGGCGAAGTTCAGGGACAGGCCATTGGTGTCGAGTACCACCGATTGCGCGCGTTCGAGCAATACCTCAATGGCCATGCTCGCGACGGCCAGGAAGTCACCCTCAAGATCATTCCCAAAGCCAAGGATCAATTGCTCGGCGCCTTGCAGCGTGGCGAAGGCGATATGGTCGCGCCCGGTGAATTGCTCGACCTGCCCTCGGGCTACGCGGTCGCCAGCAGCGAACCGATCGCCAGCAACGTGCCGCTGGTGCTCGTCGGCATCAAGGGCCAGCGCCGTTACACCAAGGTCGAGCAACTGTCCGGCAAAACCCTGGCCTTGCCCACCGGCAGTGCGGCGGGGGAAGTGGTCAGCCAGCTCAACCAGAAACTGGCGCTGCACAAACTCGCGCCGATCAATATCGAATGGGTCGATCCGACGCTGGCGGTCGAAGATGTGCTGGAGATGGTTCAAGGCGGGATCTTCCACCTGACCATTGTCGAGCAGCCAATCGCCGAACGCTGGGGCAAGATCCTGCCGAAGCTGCGCCTTGATCGGCAACTGAGCCTCGGCGAGCCGGGCGAAGAGCACTGGTTCGTGCGCCGCGATGCATCGATGTTGCGCGCGAGCATTGATCGCTTCCTCACCGGTTACAAGAAACCGTCGGACGAAGACGCGGCGTTTCTGCGCATCTATCGACGCCTGTATCAAGTACACAATCCGCTGGCCAAGGCCGATCGCCAGCGTCTGGAAAAACTCCGTCCGACCCTGCAGAAGCATGCCGACGCGCAGAACATGGACTGGCTCAATCTGGCGGCGCTGGCGTTCAAGGAGTCGCGTCTGCAGCCCAACGCCCGCAGCGGCAGCGGTCCGACCGGGCTGATGCAGATCACCCCGTCCGCCGCGCAGCGGGTCGGCGTGAGCAATATCCAGAATCTCGATGCGAATGTGCAGGCCGGCGCCAAGTACCTGGCGATGATCCGCCGCAAGTTCTTCAGCAGCCCGAAACTCAACGAGCGTGAGCGCATGGCGTTCACCCTCGCCGCGTACAACATCGGCCCCGAGCGCGTCCAGGGCATGCGCGCCGAAGCCCGCCGCCGTGGTCTCAATCCCAACCAGTGGTTCTTCCAGGTCGAGCGCATTGCCATGGAGCAGGTGGGGATGGGCGCCGTCAGCTATGTTAATAGCGTGAACAAGTATTACCTGGCATTCGACCGGGAGCGTGAGTCGCTCGAGCCCCGGCAGCAGAAAGTGGTCACACGGAAATAATCTAACAATTCGATTGTTATGGCGAAATATTTGCGCTTTAAACATGAAATAAACTGATTAATATAGCGACCAACCCAAACACACAAACACTTCTGCACAACAAGGAATGCACCATGAGCTCTCTGATCAACAAGGTTCTGTTCACCCGCGCCGGTTACGGCCTGACTGTCCTGCGCATTGCTGTCGGCGTGATCTTCGCCGCCCACGGTTCGCAGAAACTCTTTGGTCTGTTCGGTGGCTACGGCCTGGCCGGCACCGCCCAATGGATGGAAAGCATCGGCCTGACCCCGGGCTACCTGATGGCCTCGCTGGCTGGCGGTACCGAGTTCTTCGCCGGTCTGGCGCTGATCATCGGCCTGCTGGCACGCCCGGCGGCACTGGGTCTGGCGTTCCTCTCGCTGGTGGCGATCTTCTCGGTGCACATCGGCAACGGTCTGTTCATGGCCAACAACGGTTATGAGTTTGCTCTGGCTCTGCTGGCCGGCAGCATCGCGGTACTGATCGAAGGTGCCGGCAAGCTCTCGGCGGATCGCGCCATCGCCGGTTGAAGGCTCTGGCTCAAGGCAAAGGCCCGCATTGTGCGGGCCTTTTTTTGTTGCGGGGGATTCTTGACACTGGTTGGTCACGTTCTCTAGGATGTTGCCCATGCGCCGATTTAAACAGCTACTTGCGGGGCGCCAGGTGACTTCTACAGTTACCGTCAGAAGCCGGAACAGGGCTTCGAAATACCGCTAAAGCGCTGGTTCGGTGTTGCCTCTCACCTGCCATGCAGACTTTTGAGGCAGAGACACGACACGATGAACGCACTACGCCCTCCAGCACGTCCCGCGCCGATCACGGCACATGTCACCCAGCGCAACCCGAAAATCCTTCTTGGCGGCAAACACCAGCCGACGCTGTTGCGTTATCTCGATGGCTGGCCACGTCGCAGCGGCGGTCCTGCCGCGTTCCTGATCCAGTTTGTCGATGACGGCGAGTCGCTGGCGCGTTTCGCTACGGACAGCTTCGATCTGGCGGTGATTCAGGCGCCGAGCGCAGAAGATGCGCCGGAGATGATCAAGCAGCTGACCCGCGTTGCACGGCAGGGCCTGATCAATCGGCGCTGATGGTGCTTACGGGTATTCAATCGCAACGATGTAAACGAACTGCTCGCCGGTCGGCGTCTGCACCCGCACTTCTGCGTCGAGTGCCTTGCCGATCAAGGCGCGGGCCAGCGGCGAGTCGATGCTGATCAAACCCTGTTTGAGGTCCAGTTCATCGGGGCCGACGATGCGGTAGCGCGACTGCTTGCCGTCCTCGTCTTCGATGGTTACCCAGGCGCCGAAATAGACCTTGTTCGGGTCGCTGGGTTTTTCGCTGACCACCTTGAGCGCTTCCAGGCGTTTGGTGAGAAAACGCACGCGACTGTCGATTTCCCGCAGCATCTTTTTGCCGTAGGTGTACTCGGCGTTTTCCGAACGATCACCTTGCGCTGCCGCTTCACTCACCGCCTGGGTGACCTGCGGGCGACGCACATGCCACAACTCGTGGAATTCGGCGCGCATCCGCGCTTCACCCTCGGGGGTGATCAGCGCAGTGCCGGCGGTGCGGGGAGGGCGATAACGGCTCATGGCGACTTCTTGTGATTAAGACCGCGTGAGTCTATCAACCCTCGCGCAACACTGTCAGCGGGCTGGCGTTCAGTGCCCGACGCGTGCCGAACACACCGGCACCACCAATCAGCGCGGCGCCAATCAGCGGTAGCACCAGCAGCCATGGATGCGGATGCCACGGCAAATCGAAGGCGAAGCGGTACAGCACCAGACTGACCACCTCCGAACCGATCGCCGCGAGCAAGCCGCTGACCGCACCCAACAAACCGAACTCGATACGCCGCGCCTTGATCAGCAACTGCCGCTCGGCGCCCAGCGCGCGCAACAGCGCACCCTGGCGGATGCGCTCGTCCAGCGTCGCTTGCAGGCCGGAGAACAGTACCGCCATCCCCGCCGCCAGAACAAACAACAACACATATTCCACTGCCAGGGTGACCTGGGCGAGGATGCTGCGCAGCTGTTCGAGCAAGGCCTCGACCTGCAGGATGGTCACCGCCGGGAAGGTCCGCGACAACTCGACGATCTGCTGATCATGCCCAGGGGCCAGGTAGAAACTGGTCAGGTAGGTCGCCGGCAGATCCTTCAAGGTGCCGGGCTGAAAGATCATGAAGAAGTTCGGCTGGAAGTTGTCCCAGTTGATCTCGCGCAGGCTGGTGACCTTCGCTTCCCGATTGACCCCGCCGACGCTGAATACCATGTGATCGCCGAGTTTGAGTTTCAGGCTTTCGGCCACCTTGCCTTCCACCGAAACCCCCGGCACGTCGTCGGACGGCTGGCCGCTCCACCACGAGCCGGCGGTGAGCTTGTTGCCGGCCGGCAGATCCGCTGCCCAGGTCAGGCTCAAGTCACGCTGGATGGCGCGGTCACCGGCCGAGTCCTTGCTGACGATTTGTTGTACCGCTTCGCCATTGATGCTGATCAACCGACCCGGCACCACCGGATACAGCGGCGCCGCTTGCGCGGACACCTTGATCAGGTGATCGGTGAAGGCTTGCTTGTCAGCCGGGAGGATGTTCAGCGCGAAATAGTTCGGCGCGTTTTTCGGTAGCTGGTTTTGCCAGGTGTCGAGCAGTTCGCCGCGCAGCAGTGCGATCAGCGCCATCGACAACAGGATCAGACCGAACGCCAGCGACTGCCCGGCCGCCGCCAATGGATGCCGCAACAACTGGCCAAGGCCCAGACGCCATGGCAACGAGGCGCGGGCGAGCAGGCGGCGCAGGCTTTGCAGCAACAACAGCAGCAGGCCGCCCAGCACCAGCGCGGCGACCACGCCGCCGCCGAGCAGGGCGAAGGTCAGCAGCAGGTCGAGGCTCAGACGCCACATGATCAGGCCCAGCGCACCCAGCGCCGCGCCGTAGACCATCCATGTGCTCGAGGGGATCGGCAGCATGTCGCGGCGCAACACCCGTAGCGGCGGCACGCGACCCAGTGCAGCCAAAGGCGGCAAGGCAAAACCGGCCAGCGCCACCAGCCCGGTGCCAATCCCGGCCATCGCCGGAAACAGGCCACCCGGTGGCACGTCACTTGGCAGCAAATCATGCAGCAGGGCGAACAGCCCTAGTTGCGCCAGCCAGCCGAGCAGGGCGCCACTGATGGCGGCAATCAGGCCGAGCACGGTCAGTTGCAGGCTGAACAGCACCATGGTTTCTCGGCGCGACAAGCCGAGGCAGCGCAGCAAGGCACTGGCGTCGAAACGCCGACTGGCGAAACGGTTCGCCGACAACGCCACGGCTACGCCGGCCAGCAATACCGCAACCAGACTGGCCATGTTCAGGTAGCGCTCGGCCTTGCCCAGCGCGCCGCCAATCTGTCGGTTGCCGTCACGGGCATCCTGGATTCGCTGATTGGCAGCGAGGCCTGGTTTGATCAATTCACGATAGGTTTCCAGCGTCTGCGGTTCGCCGCGCCACAGTTCGCGATAACTCACCCGGCTGCCCGGTTGCACCACGCCGGTGGCGGCGAGGTCGTCAAGATTGATCAGTACCCGTGGCGTCAGGCTGTAGAAGTTGCCAGCGCGATCCGGCTCGTAGGTCAGCACGCGGGTCAGCTTCAAGGTCTTCATGCCGACGTCGATGCTGTCGCCGATCTTCAGATCCAGCGCGGTCAGCAGACGTGCCTCGACCCAGGCTTCACCGGATTGCGGTTCGCCGCCGACTTCTTCCTGGGCAAAGGGTGCGGGCGCGCTCTTCAGCTCGCCACGCAGTGGATAGGCGCGGTCGACGGCTTTGATGCTGGATAACTGAATGCCGTTGTCGGTGGCAATGACGCTGGAAAACTCCACCACTTGTGCATGATTCAGGCGCAGTTCGGTGCCGCTGCGGATTTGCTCCTCGCGGGCCGGCGAGCTGCCTTCAAGGACCAGATCGGCACCGAGAAACTCGGTAGCGCGCAGCATCATCGCGCCATTGAGGCGGGCGCCGAAATAGCCGATCGCGGTGCTCGCCGCGACGGCCACCACCAGCGCAAAGAACAACACGCGCAACTCACCGGCGCGGGCATCGCGCATGAGCTGGCGCAGGGCAAGGCTGAACAGACGCAACAGCGGCAGACGTGCCATCAAGGCTCCAGAGGGGCGACCAGCAGCCCGGCTTCAAGACGGATCAGGCGCCGGCAGCGATGGGCCAGGCGTTCGTCGTGGGTCACCAGCACCAGGGTGGTGCCGCGTTCCTTGTTCAATTCGAACAGCAAGTCGCTGATGCGCTCGCCGGTGTGGCTGTCGAGGTTGCCGGTCGGCTCGTCGGCGAACAGCACGTCCGGTTCGGCCGCGAAGGCGCGGGCGATGGCCACGCGCTGCTGTTCACCGCCGGAGAGCTGGCGCGGCGAGTGGGTCAGGCGCTGGCCGAGGCCGACGCGCTGAAGCAATTGCGTGGCGCGCTCGCGGGCATCTTTGCGGCCGTCGAGCTCAAGCGGGAGCATGACGTTCTCCAGCGCATTCAGGCTGTCGAGCAACTGAAATGACTGGAAGACAAACCCGACGTGCTCGGCACGGATTCGTGCGCGCTGGTCTTCGTCGAGATTGCTCAGGCCCTGGCCGGCGAGGGTGACTTCGCCGCTGCTCGGCAGGTCGAGGCCGGCGAGCAGGCCGAGGAGGGTGGATTTGCCGGAACCGGACGCGCCGACGATGGCCAGGCTGTCGCCCTTGTTCAGTTCCAGGCTGAGTTCGTGCAGGATAGTCAGTTCACCTTCCGCGCTAGGGACCACTTTGCTGAGGTTCTTCGCGGTGAGAATGCTTGCGCCCATGGAGAATCCGATGCGTGTATGGTTTTTGAGTGCTGGCCTGGCCTTGATGTGCATGGCCCAGAACGCAGCGGCGGGTACTGTCCTGATCGTTGGCGATAGTATCAGCGCCGGTTTCGGCCTGGATACCCGTCTGGGGTGGGTCTCGCTGCTCGAGCAGCGGCTCAAACAGGAGGGTTTCGACGATAAAGTGGTCAACGCCTCGATCAGTGGCGACACCAGTGCCGGAGGCCAGGCGCGGCTGCCGGCGCTGCTTGCAGAGCATAAGCCGGAGTTGGTGATCCTCGAGCTGGGTGGCAATGACGGCCTGCGCGGGATGCCGCCAGCGCAATTGCAACGAAATCTTTCCTCGATGATCGACAGCTCGCGGCAGAGCGGCGCGAAAGTGCTGCTGCTCGGCATGCAGTTGCCACCCAATTATGGCAAGCGCTACACCGATTCGTTCGCCGAGGTTTACGGCAAGCTCGCCGAAGAGAAAAACATCCCGTTGGTGCCGTTTTTTCTCGAAGGTGTCGGTGGTCATCCGGACCTGATGCAGGCCGACGGTCTGCACCCGGCGGCCGGGGCTCAGAGCAAGTTGCTGGAAAATGTCTGGCCGACGCTAAAACCGCTCTTATGAGGCTTTTCTAGTGGCAGGCTTTCGGCTAATGTGGCGCCCCCTAATTTGGAGCCCCCGATGCCGCGTCCTGCCTGGTCCCTGTTTGCCTACCAACTGATCGAGCCTGACGAGCAGCTGGATCTGTTCGCCTGCCAGGAAGTGCGGGTGCATCTGGTGACGCGTCAGCTGGAACTCGGTGGCTCGGCCGATCGCACGCTGTGCGGCACTCTGCTGCCGGCGCAACCGCGCTGGTCGAATGTTGATCGGCGGGTGTTCCAGGATCAGCGCCTGTGCTCGCTGTGCCGGGCGATTCTCGAATCGCAGAAACGCGGTACGTCGCCGATCTGGCCCGAGCTGCGATTCGAACTTTAAGATCAAAAGATCGCAGCCTCGTTGCACTCGTCAGCTCCTACAGGGAATGCGTTGCAAATGTAGGAGCTGACGAGTGCAACGAAGCTGCGATCTTTCAGGGCGCGACACGGTCTATCGGCGTGTCTCCCGAATCCCCAGGCCGCGGTGTACAATCGCGCCCTTATACCCTTGATGATCATGCGAAGGATTTTCCGGATGTTGCCGCGCTTTCCTGCCGTCACCCGCTGCCTGTCACTTGCCGCCCTGTGTGTGGCCGGTCCCGTTGCTGCATTGGAGCTTCCCCTGCCACCACCCGGCGAGGACATCGTCGGCCAGGTGCAGGTGATCAAAGCCAAGTACGAAGACACCTTCGCCGACCTGGGCACCACCTACGATCTGGGCTATTCGGAAATGGTTGCGGCCAACCCGGGCATCGATGCCTGGCTGCCTGGCGCCGGTACCGAGATCGTCCTGCCGACGCGCTTCATCCTGCCGCCGGGCCCGCGTGAAGGCATCGTCATCAACCTCGCCGAATACCGTCTCTATTACTACCCGAAAGGCCGCGACGTGGTGTACACCTTCCCGCTGGGTATCGGCCGCGAAGGCTGGGGCTCGCCGATCGCGCACACCTCGATCATCGCCAAGACACCGAACCCGACGTGGACGCCTCCGGCTTCGATCAAGGCCGAACACGCCGCTGACGGTGATCCGCTGCCGAATGTGGTGCCGGCCGGTCCTGATAACCCGCTGGGGCCGTTCAAGTTCACCCTCGGCACACCGGGCTACCTGATCCACGGTTCGAACAAGAAGTTCGGCATCGGCATGCGCACCAGCCACGGCTGCTTCCGCATGTTCAACAACAACGTGCTGGAAATGGCCGGCATGGTCCCGGTCGGCACCTCGGTGCGCATCATCAACGACCCGTACAAGTTCGGTCGCAGTGGCGGCAAGGTCTATCTGGAAGCGCACACGCCGCTCGACGACAAGGGCAACCCGTCGGTAGTCGACAAGCACACCGCGGTAATCAACGCGATGCTCAAGCGTGAAGACATCACCAGCAATTTGCGCATGAACTGGGATGTGGTGCGTGATGTGGTCGCCGCCGAAGACGGCCTGCCGGTAGAGATCGCCGTGCCGAATACCTCGGCGCCAATGGTGAGCAGTGCACCGATCGATCTGCAGCAATAAGAGCTGATTGAAAACCCGCCGATGCGTGCAGCGTCGGCGGGTTTTTTATTGCCCGGAGAAAAGCACCGGGCACAAAAAAGCCGACCCGGAAAACCGGATCGGCTCGATAACAATCCCGAGGGATTATTACTTGCGGCTAGCTTTTTCCAGCATGCGCAGAGCACGCTCGTTAGCTTCGTCAGCAGTCTGTTGTGCTTTTTGAGCAGCAGCCAGAGCTTCATCAGCTTTACGGTAAGCTTCGTCTGCACGAGCCTGGGAGCGAGCAGCTGCGTCTTCAGTAGCGGTCAGACGTGCTTCGGTTTCTTTCGATGCGCTGCTGCAACCGGTAGCCAGAACTGCGGCCAGAGCCAGAGCAGAGAATTTCAGAACGTTGTTCATCGTGTTCCCCTTCAAGGACTTTCAAATTAAGTGGCTGTCTCCTCACGATTGAGGAAATAGCCGGCGTACATACTACCCATTACTTGTAGTAAGTAAACTGACGTAGCGCAAGAAGCAAAAAAAATTGTAGGCGTTGATTCTTTTTCGAGCAACTTTTAACTGCGCTGTATAAAAAATATCCAGCTGCAAGCCCCGGCGTGAGCGACTCAAACGGAAAAAGTTCCCGCCCTCGTGCGCTGTTTTTGCGACTTCGGCTAAAGTCTTTCTAAATGAATTCGTCCACACTTTTGTTCAGGTTCTGCGAAGCGCTTCGCGTATCTTTGTTGATGTACAGGTGACTTTAAAAAAGGTCGCACGTCTTAAGTCTCAACATTCCGGCAATGTTCAGGCAAACGGCACGCAAAGATTGTCTTGCGGCCGAACCTGCGACCATCGATGCCAATGCACGCAAACCATCCGATGACGAGCGTACCTTGAGCATTTTCGCCAATGGTGCCTACTATTCAGCAGGTGTCAGATTGCGCGAGATCGGTGTGGCTCTTCTCAGTGTCCATCAGGCACGGGGTGGCGTAGATGTTCCTTCGCCGGAAAAACATCGGTAAGGTAGGGGTCACAATTCAAGACCCGCGAGGAGTAGTGATGAGCGAGGCGTTGTCCATCCACCATGACCAGGCTGGTCATCAATTCGAGACCACTGTGGACGGTCATCGTGCTTACCTGACCTACATGGATCTGGGCAAGCAGACCCTGGATATCTACCGCACCTTCGTGCCCAATGCCCTGCGCGGCCGTGGCATTGCCGCAGCGCTGACCGAACGCGCGCTGCAATACGCCGAAGAAATGGGCTACACGGTGATCCCTTCGTGCTCCTACGTCGAGCGCTATATGGAGCGCCATCAGCGCCGCGCTGCGAAGATCTGAACCGCACACACAAAAACGCCGGACAATGTCCGGCGTTTTTTTATGCCCGTAAAACGCAGCTTACGTGCGCGGGCGCTTCGGCAATACGTCCTTGAGCTTGGCGTGCATGCTGCGCAAGGTGTTTTCGGTAGCGGACCAATCGATGCAGGCATCGGTGATCGACACGCCGTATTGCAGGTCGGCGAGGTCTTTCGGAATCGCTTGGCAGCCCCAGTTCAGGTGGCTTTCGACCATCAGGCCGATGATCGACTGGTTGCCTTCGAGGATCTGGTTGGCGACGTTTTCCATCACCAGCGGTTGCAGGGCCGGGTCCTTGTTGGAATTGGCGTGGCTGCAATCGACCATGATGTTCGGCTTGATCTTCGCCTTGTTCAGCGCCTGCTCGCAGAGGGCCACGCTGACCGAATCATAGTTCGGCTTGCCATTACCGCCGCGCAGCACCACGTGACCGTAGGCGTTGCCTTTGGTGGTGACGATCGACACGCCACCTTCCTGGTTGATGCCGAGGAAACGGTGCGGGCTGGACACCGACTGCAAGGCGTTGATCGCCACGGTCAGGCCGCCATCGGTGCCGTTCTTGAAGCCGACCGCCGAGGACAGGCCTGAAGCCATTTCGCGGTGAGTCTGCGATTCGGTGGTACGCGCGCCGATGGCCGACCAGCTGATCAGATCCTGCAGATACTGCGGGGAGATCGGGTCGAGGGCTTCGGTCGCGGTCGGCAGGCCTTTCTCGGCCAGGTCGAGCAGCAACTGACGACCGATGTGCAGACCGTCCTGGATCTTGAACGAGTCGTCCAGATACGGATCGTTGATCAGACCTTTCCAGCCGACGGTGGTGCGCGGCTTCTCGAAATACACGCGCATGACCAGATACAGGGTGTCGGAGACTTCCTCGGCGAGCACCTTGAGGCGATCGGCGTATTCGTGGGCCGCCTTGATGTCGTGAATCGAGCACGGGCCGATCACGACGAACAGACGGTGGTCGGTGCCATCGAGAATATTGCGAATGACTTCGCGGCCCTTGGTGACGGTGCGCAGGGCGGCGTCGCTCAGGGGGATATCACGCTTGAGCTGATCGGGAGTGATCAGGGTCTCGTTAGAAGCGACGTTTAGGTCGTTGATCGGTAAATCAGCCATCGTTTACTCGTCAGGTCACGGGTGCCGGCCGCCAGCGATCCCCGCGCGGCGGAGCACAGCAGATTTAGCGCGTCGGGGGAGCCGAACCTTAGCGCGTCAGAGGCGGCTCGACAATGGGCAAACCGTGCTTTAGTCCAGCGCTGGCTGCGCAAAAGCCTTGCGCAGGTTGTCGTGGGAGAACTCTTCGGCGTGCTCCTCGACCCATTGCAGGGCCAGCGCCTGACTATCCTGCAGGTCATCGTGGCTGTCCTGCATGCGCGAATAGCGTTCGATCTGACACACCTGCTCACCCATTCGCGCGCTGAACAGGGTCTGTTCGTCAGTGAAAGCGATGCCCACCAGATAGCCTTTTTTGCGGCGCAGACACCAGGCCACGTAGCCCGGACAGCAGAAGTCGGCATTCAGCGTCGGCATGCGTACTTGCAGCGCAGTGCCGTGGCGCCAGGCGCGGTGGTAATTGCAAGCGATGCCGCCGAGGCTGATAGTGTGCAGCTGTTGTCTGGAAATGCATTCAGGCTTGAGTAACGTCAATTCAACCGGCACTTCGTCCGGATGAGGAATGAAACGTCCCATGAGCACAGACTCCCTGTGTCGGCCATCTGACATTGTTTCCCCCAGTATAGTGGTCGAATCCGAGCTGACCGACTTCGATGCCGACCAGCGGCTGCTGGCGATGCGCGGGGTTTCTCTGGTGATCTTCACCAGCGTCGGCTGCGCCAGTTGTCGCTATGCCCGTGAGGTGTTGCCGGGCATGCCGCTGGCGATCGATCGGCTGTGCTGGATCGACGCCGGCAACAACGGCGGCCTGGTCGAGCGTTATCAGGTGTTTCATTTGCCGGCGCTGTTTGTGGTGCGCGACGGCGAGTTCTTTGGCGCAGTGCACACTCGTCTGACGGTTGACCAACTCAACCAGGCAGTAGCGCAGGCGCTGGGTCGAATTGCAGAGGAGTTGCCATGAGCGAGACAGTCAGCAAACCGGTGGTGGGGATTATCGGCACTGGTGCGATCGGCGGGTTTTACGGGGTGATGCTGGCGCGTGCCGGTTTCGACGTGCACTTTTTATTGCGCAGCGAATTCTCGGCGGTGGCTGCGCGCGGTTTGCAGATCAACAGTGCGGTGCACGGACCTTTGACGCTGAATCCGGCCAATGCCTATAGCGCTGCCGAAGACATGCCGCCCTGTGACTGGCTGCTGGTCGGCACCAAGACCACCAGCAACGCCGGTCTGGCCCCGGCGATCATTCAGGCCGCCAAACCTGACGCAAAAGTGCTGTTGCTGCAGAACGGTCTGGATGTCGAAGACAGCCTTCGGCCGCTGTTGCCGGATTCGCTGCATCTGCTCGGTGGTCTGTGCCTGATCTGCGTGCACCGCGAGGGGCCGGGGCAGATTACCCATCAGGCCCTTG
The DNA here is from genome assembly GCF_979253165.1 of Pseudomonas sp. AC083. Classification (NCBI taxonomy): domain Bacteria; kingdom Pseudomonadati; phylum Pseudomonadota; class Gammaproteobacteria; order Pseudomonadales; family Pseudomonadaceae; genus Pseudomonas; species Pseudomonas sp. AC083. The sequence continues at coordinate 88,441 of NZ_CEEDDH010000011.1, read as the reverse complement.
GCGCGGTGAATGTCGGTTATCACAGCGGCTCGGCCATTGATGAAGTAGCGCGCATGGCGATCGTCGAGGAGGGCGCCGGACTGTTCCGTGCCGCCGGCATCGACTCGCAGGCGATGGCCAACCTGCATCAGGCGCGCTGGCAGAAACTGGTGTGGAATATCCCCTACAACGGCCTTTCGGTGTTGCTCGGCGCGGGAACGCAAGCGCTGATGGCCGATGCCGACAGCCGCCTGTCGATTCAGGCGTTGATGGCGGAAGTGGTGCAGGGCGCCCGGGCCTGTGGATACGAGATCCCGCCCGGCTATGCCGAGTACCTGTTCACCATGACGGAAAAAATGCCCGATTACTGGCCGAGCATGTACCACGATTTTGCACACAAGCGTCCGCTGGAGCTGGAGGCGATCTACGCCCGGCCACTGGCGGCGGCGAAAGCGGCGGGGGGCGAGTTGCCGCGCATCGAGGCGTTGTATCGCCATTTGGGTTTTATCGACCGACGCAATACCTGAGTCGGTTGTTCTGGGGGAAGGCATGGCCAATAACATCGATGACAAACTGGTGCTGGCGATTTCCTCGCGCGCCTTGTTCGACCTGAGTGAAAGCCACAAGGTCTACCTGTCGAGCGGCGTCGAAGCCTATCGGCAATATCAGATCGAGCACGAAGACGAAATCCTCGCGCCGGGCGATGCGTTCCCGCTGGTGGAAAAACTCCTGAGCCTGAACAGCCGTCTCGGCCGCGCGCGGGTCGAGGTGATTCTGGTTTCCCGCAACAGCGCCGACACCGGTCTGCGCGTGTTCAATTCGATTCATCATTACGGCCTGGCGATTTCTCGTGCGGCGTTCGTCGGCGGGCGCAGTCCGTATCCGTATCTGAAAGCGTTTGGCTGCGACCTGTTTCTCTCGACCCACGCCGAAGACGTGCGTGCCGCGCTTGACGCCGGGTTCGCCGCCGCCACGATTCTCTCCGGTGGCGCGAGCCGCGCGGCCAGCGATGAATTGCGTATCGCCTTCGACGGTGATGCGGTGATTTTTTCCGACGAGTCCGAGCGCGTCTATCAGTCCGGCGGCCTTGAAGCGTTTCAGGCCAAGGAACGCGAATCGGCGCGCGAGCCATTGCGTGGTGGGCCGTTCAAGGGCTTTCTGGCAGCGCTCAATCTGTTGCAGCGCGAGTTTCCCGATGACGATTGCCCGATCCGCACGGCGCTGGTTACCGCGCGTTCGGCACCGGCCCATGAGCGGGTGATTCGCACCTTGCGGGAATGGGATATTCGTCTCGATGAGTCGCTGTTTCTTGGTGGCCTGACCAAATCGGCGTTCCTCGAAGCCTTCGCCGCCGACGTGTTCTTCGATGACCAGACCGGTCATTGCGAACTGGCTCGCGAAGTGGTCGCCACCGGCCACGTGCCCCACGGCATCAGCAACGAACCGCCGATCTAGAGCCTTTTCATTCAGGACGTTGCGTCGCACGTCGTACTCGCCAAGGCACTGCTAAGCTGAATCAATCTCCGCCATCGTTGGCTCGCGAGGAGGTCCCATGATTCGCTCAATGCTGTATGCCACCGACCTCGGTCTGTACGCACCGTTCGTGATGCAGCATGCCCTGGCCTTGGCGCGCACCTTCAATGCCGATCTGTATGTAGTACACGCGGTGGAACCCATGGGCCTGTTTGCCGAGTCGGTGCTGCAAAGCTATCTCGACGAACAGGCATTGAACGAATTCCATAGTCAGGGTCTGAAAACAGTCATCGCCAATATCGAACAACGGGTGCTCGACAGCTTTCGTGAAGAACTGGGGGACGACGGCGAACAGGATCTGCAGCGCATTCGCGCGGTGCGCGTGCTGCAGGGTGATCCGTCGCAGGTGATTCTCGATCAGGTGCACAAGCTCTCGGTCGATCTGCTGATCGTCGGCAGTCACAGCCATGGTGTCGGTGCGGAAACACCGTTGGGGCGCACGGCGGCGCGGGTTCTGCAGTTGGCCAAGGTGCCGGTCTATCTGGTGCCGCTGATGGAACGTCGGCGGCGTGAGGATCGCTGAAGCAGGAATAATGGCGTTTTGATAAAAAAGTTCTAGATTTATTCTTCGAACCATTAATATAGTTATATACCGTCGCTGATGCCCGTGGCGTCTACCTGCTTTGAGGGATTGATATGAAGCTTCAACAACTGCGCTACATCTGGGAAGTGGCGCACCACGACCTCAACGTTTCCGCTACCGCTCAAAGCCTGTACACCTCGCAACCGGGCATCAGTAAGCAGATCCGCCTGCTGGAAGACGAGCTGGGCGTCGAAGTCTTCGCCCGCAGCGGCAAGCACCTGACCCGCGTTACCCCGGCCGGCGAGCGCATCATCACCACCGCTGGCGAGATCCTGCGCAAAGTCGAAAGCATCAAGCAGATTGCCCAGGAATTCTCCAACGAGAAAAAGGGCACCCTGTCGATCGCCACCACCCACACCCAGGCGCGTTATGCGCTGCCGCCGGTGATCAGCAATTTCATCAAGCAATACCCGGACGTGGCCCTGCACATGCATCAGGGCTCGCCGATGCAGATCGCCGAAATGGCCGCTGACGGCACCGTCGATTTCGCCATTGCCACTGAAGCGCTGGAGCTGTTCGGCGATCTGGTGATGATGCCGTGCTACCGCTGGAACCGCTGCGTGGTTGTACCCCATGGCCATCCGCTGACCAAGCTGCCGAAGCTGACCCTCGAAGCGCTGGCCGAATATCCGATCGTCACTTACGTGTTCGGTTTCACCGGCCGTTCCAAGCTCGACGAAGCCTTCAGCCATCGTGGCCTGACGCCGAAAGTGGTGTTCACCGCTGCTGACGCCGACGTGATCAAAACCTACGTGCGTCTGGGGCTGGGCGTGGGCATCGTGGCTAAAATGGCGGTCGATACCAAACTCGATAACGACCTGGTGGTGCTGGATGCCAGCGAGTTGTTCGAGTCGAGCATCACCAAGATCGGTTTCCGTCGTGGCACCTTCCTGCGTGGCTTCATGTGCGACTTCATCGAGAAATTCGCCCCGCACCTGACCCGCGAAGTCATGGCCAAGGCCATTCAGTGCCACAACAAGCAAGAGCTCGAAGAGCTGTTCGACGGCGTCGAACTGCCCGTTCACTAAGCACCCGCTTCAGAGCACCTCGGTGACAGCAAACTGTTGCCGGGTGCCCGCCACCAGAATCTCCACCTCATCGCCCGCGAACTTGCCCAGCAGGCTTTTGCCCAGCGGCGAGCGCGGGGTGATGACGGTAACCGGCTGACCGACCACGTCGACTTTCAGACCCGCCGCATCCGGCGCCAGAAACAGCCATTGCTCGCGACCCTTTTCGTCCTCCAGACCGAGCAGGGCGCCGACTTCGATGCCGCGTTTTTCGTCGTAGCCACGCAACGTCAGATTCTGGCACAGCGCCAGGGACTGACGGATTTCCTCGACCCGCTTCGCCTGACCCGCCGCCAGATACGACGCCTCCAGCCCCAGCGTGTCGTACTTGTTTTCGGCGATGTTTTCTTCGTGGGTCGCGGTTTCGTAAGCGGTTTGCGCGGCGCGCTCGGCGATGTCGAGGTCGATGCGCAGCTTGTCGAGAATCAACTGGTGGACGCTGTGTTTGTTCATGATCAATCGCAGAATTGCAAAACGTTGGCGCGGCTCTTTTCGGTCGGCGCGGTCTGGTCCTGCTGCAGCCAGAACTGGCATTTCGGATTGGACGCGTTACGCGAATTGGCGCGCGCCTGATCCAGTCGGGCCTGCTGTTCATTCTTGCGCAGGTTTTCTTCGTACTGTTGGAACAGCGGACTTTGCGGCGGAATGTCAGGCTGAACCTGCACGGGCGCCACAGCCGGGGGATTGACGCGCTGCTGTACCGCTTGCGCGACAGGGGCCAGTTGCTCGGGAAAGATAAAGCGCGAAAGCAGCCAGCAGGTCAGCGCAATCGCCAGGAACCCCAGCCACAGGCCCAGCGCAATGCTGCCGGTCAGATGCAGCGCGCTAAGCTGAACAGGCAAGGGACGACGGGGATTGGGACGGTAGGGCATGGCGGCCTCCTGGCGGATGGTTGCGGGCAAGTGGCGATTGTCGCACGAAGATTAATCGCCGTCGGCTCTTCTGCGCGAGCGCATTTATGCGGACAATCGAGGTTTTTTGCCAACGGGAGAACGGCATGCCTGAAGCGAAACCCCGCTGGGACATTTTCTGCGCCGTGGTCGATAACTTCGGTGACATCGGCGTGACCTGGCGCCTGGCCCGGCAGATGGTGGCCGAGCATGCCTTGCCGGTGCGCCTGTGGGTGGATGATCTGCGCGCGTTCGAGCGCCTCTGTCCTGAGATCGATGTCAATGTTGTGCAGCAATGGCAGCAGGGCGTCGAGGTGCGTCAATGGCCGAGCGAATGGCTGCACGCCGAGGCGGCCGACGTAGTCATCGCCGCCTTCGCCTGTCAGTTGCCCACTGATTACATGGACAGCATGGCCGCACGGGAAACGCCACCGCTGTGGCTCAACCTCGATTATCTCAGCGCCGAAGACTGGGTCACCGGCTGCCACGGCTTGCCGTCGGTAAAATACAAAACGGTGCAGAAGTTCTTTTTCTTTCCAGGCTTCAAACCGGGCACCGGTGGCCTGCTGCGCGAACGCGGACTACTCGAACAGCGTCGCCAGTTTCAGCAGGATCGGCCGGCCCAGCGACATTTCCTGCAAGCCTTGGGTATCGATCCTGCTCCGGACGCGCAACTGATCTCGCTGTTCGCTTATGAAAACCCCGGGCTGGCCAGTTGGCTGGACGTGCTGGCGACCGATGCACGGCCGACTCACCTGCTGGTGCCGGAGGGGCGGATTCTCGGCGATGTGGCGCGCTGGCTAAATGTGGAAACCCTAACGGTCGGCGCGATTCATGTGCGCGAGTCCCTGACCGTGCAAGTGCTGCCGTTCGTCCGTCAGGACCAATACGACCATCTGCTCTGGTGCTGCGATTTCAACGCGGTGCGCGGTGAAGACTCGTTCGTTCGTGCGCAATGGGGAGGGCGGCCGATGCTCTGGCACATCTACCAGCAGGACGATGACATCCATCTGGACAAGCTCGATGCTTTTCTCGCGCTCTACACTCACGACCTTTCACCCGCTGCGGCGCACGCGATGAACGGTCTGTGGCGAGCGTGGAGTGCCGGGCAACCGATCGGCGAGCACTGGCTGGCGGTGCGAAATCATTGGCCGGAACTCGAGAAAAACGCCGAGGCATGGTGTCTGGAACAGGCCTTGCAGGCGGATCTTGCCACGGCGCTGGTACAGTTTTATGTAAATTGGATATGATACGCGGCCTAGATTTTTGTAAATCCCATCCAAATTCGGATATTCGCAATGAAAACTGGTAAAGAACTCAAACCCGGTACCGTGATCCGTATCGACAACGATCCTTGGCTGGTTCAGAAAGCTGAATTCACCAAGTCGGGCCGTAACAGCGCGATCATGAAGACCAAGCTGAAGAACCTGCTGACCGGTTACAAGACCGAAACCGTTTACGGTGCGGACGACAAACTGGACGACGTGATTCTGGATCGTAAAGAAGCCACCCTGTCGTTCATCAGCGGTGACACCTACACGTTCATGGACACCACTGACTACACCATGTACGAGCTGAACGCCGAAGACATCGAAAGCGTTCTGCCTTTCGTTGAAGAAGGCATGACCGACGTTTGCGAAGCCGTGTTCTTCGAAGAGCGTCTGGTTTCCGTAGAACTGCCGACCACCATCGTGCGTCAGGTTGACTACACCGAAGGCTCCGCTCGCGGTGACACTTCCGGCAAGGTGATGAAGCCTGCCAAACTGAAGAACGGTACCGAGCTGTCGGTTGCCGACTTCATCGAAATCGGCGACATGATCGAGATCGATACCCGCGAAGGCGGTTCCTACAAAGGCCGTGCGAAATAAGCACTGCTTTTTGCGGAAAGAAAAAACCCGACCATTGAGTCGGGTTTTTTTGTGCCTGTAAGAAACACTCGGAACCCTGTGGGAGCGAGCTTGCTCGCGAAAGCGGTGTGTCATTCAACGGCATGTTGTCTGACAGGACGCCTTCGCGAGCAAGCTCGCTCCCACAATGGGACGGTGGTTACTTCAAGTGTTGCTTCAGTTCTTCAGACGCCTGCAACATCGCCGAACGCACCGCCGGTACCTGGCTGACCACGTTGAGCAAACCGTAATCGTGAATCATGCCGTTGTAGCGCACCGACGTTACCGGAACCCCGGCCTCGTCGAGTTTGCGCGCATAGGCTTCGCCTTCATCGCGCAGCACGTCGGCGCTGGCCGTCTGCACCAGTGCTGGCGGCAGGCCTTTGAGCTGTGCGGTGGTGGCGCGCAGCGGTGAAGCGTAGATCTCGTTGCGCTGTTTGGCGTCGGTGGTGTAGTTGTCCCAGAACCACTTCATCATGTTGCGGGTGAGGAAGTGCCCTTCGGCGTACTGGTTGTACGAACCGGTGTCGAAGTTGGCATCGGTCACCGGCCACAGCAGCACCTGGAATTTGATCGCCGGGGTGCCCTTGTCCTTGGCCATCAGCGCAACCACTGCGGCCATGTTGCCACCGACGCTGTTGCCGGCCACGGCCAGGCGCTTGCCGTCGACATTGATCTCTTTACCGTGTTCCGCCACCCATTTGGTCGCAGCGTAGGCCTGATTGATCGCCACCGGGTAATGCGCTTCCGGCGAAGGGGTGTAATTGACGAACACCGCCGCCGCCCCCGAACCGACCACCAGATCGCGCACCAGACGTTCGTGCGTCGGGAAGTCCCCCAGCACCCAGCCGCCGCCGTGGAAGAACATGAACACCGGCAGCTCACCCTTGACCCCGGCCGGCCGGACGATGGTCAGGCTCAGCGATTGACCATCGACCTGGATGGTCTTCTCGCTGACATCGGCCTTGGGCAACGTCAACTTGACCCCGGACTGCGCGCCGACCAGCACGGCGCGGGCATCCTTGGGCGACAGCTGCTCGATCGGCTTGCCGCTGCCAGAATTCAGCGCATCGAGGAATGCCTGGGTGTTGTGTTCGACATCACCGGCGAAAGCGCTGTGTACCGACAGGGCGAGAAGGGTACCGGTCAAGACTTTGCTGAAAGTGTTCATGTTCATTTTTCCTTGTTCGGGCCGGGGGCTTGAGTGATTACACAGTCACGTGCAGACGGACATCGACGTTGCCACGGGTGGCGTTGGAGTACGGGCAGACCTGGTGAGCGGCGTCGACCAGCGACTGCGCATCGGCTTGTTCCAGGCCCGGCAGGCTGATGTGCAAATCAATGTCCAGACCGAAACCGCCAGGGATCTGGCCGATGCCGACATGGGCGGTGATTGACGCGTCGTCAGGAATCTTGCGCTTGGTCTGGCTGGCGACGAATTTCAGTGCGCCGATGAAGCAGGCCGAGTAACCGGCAGCGAACAGTTGCTCAGGGTTGGTCGCCGCACCGCCAGCACCGCCGAGTTCTTTCGGGGTGGCCAGTTTGACGTCGAGTACGTTGTCGCTGGAGATCGCACGACCGTCACGGCCGCCAGTGGAAGTTGCGATTGCGGTGTAGAGAGTTTGCATGGTGTGAGCCTCATTGGTTTTGGTTTTGTGCGCTAATTGTTTGCGCGCTAAGTAGGTGTGAGGAGAATGTATAGCGCTAATGTTTAGCGCGCAAGATAAATTTTTAATAAAAATCGCGGTTTGCTCAAGGGCATAGCGTGGAAGGGGGACGCAAGGCTTGATTTAGACGGCTTTGCGAGGGAGTTCAGGCGTTGAAAATATTTTTTGTTAGCGTTGAAATTAGTGTGGGAGCGGGCTTGCCCGCGAAGACGGAGTGTCAGTCAAAATGATGTCGGCTGACAGGTCGCCATCGCGGGCAAGCCCGCTCTCACAGGGACAGTGTTGTGCTCGGAAATGAGGATCAGGTCAGGCTGTCTTGCAGATGTCCGCGCAGCGCTTGCAGCTCGGCCTGCAACTTCTGCAGACGTTCCAGGGTGAAGCCACTGGCGCCAAGAATGCACTGCGGCACGGTCTGCGCCTTGTCGCGCAAGGCGCGGCCTGCTGCGGTCAGTTCGACAATCACCACCCGCTCATCTTCACGACTGCGGGTGCGGCTGAGCAGGCCTTCGGCTTCCAGACGCTTGAGCAATGGCGTCAGCGATCCCGGATCGGTCAGCAGGCGTGCGCTGATTTCTCCGACAGTCAGACCGTCCTTCTCCCACAACACCATCATCGCCAGATACTGCGGATAGGTCAGGCCCAGCGCCTGCAACAGCGGCTTGTAGACCTTGGTCATCATCAGCGAGGTCGAGTGCAGGGCGAAGCACGCCTGATTGTCGAGCAGAAGGTCGTCGCAGTTGTCGCGTTCGCAAGTCATTGTCAAAGCCTTGATCGTTGATCGTTTTTTAATCTAGCGCTCGAATCTTTAAGGCGCCAGATAAATATGTCCGGCGTCAGTGCCGGGCGAATTGCCGTTGCAACGCCAGATCCCACGGCGGCACCGGGCTGAAGCGCGTTTTCAGATATTCCAGCAACAACCGACTGCGCGAATGGACCTGCTGTTCCATGCGCAGCGCGTAAATGCCGGTGGACTCCGGAGGCGGCAGGCCATTTTCACAAAACAGCGGCACCAGCTCGCCACGCAGCAAGTATTCGCTGGCCAGCCAGGTCGGCAAGTGTGCGACGCCCAGACCCGCCGCCGCGCCACACGCCAGAGCTTCGGCATTGTTGGCGCTCAGGCGCACCCGCGATGGCCGGTGCAATTGCATTTGCCCGTCCACTTCGAATTTCCAGGCAAACGGCGGCGCAAGGCCCTCCCAGTCGAGCCCGTCGTGTTCACTCAACTGCGCCGGATGCTCGGGCACGCCGCGCTGCTTGAGATAGTCAGGGCTGGCGCAGGCGACGCGGACCATGCTCGCCAATGGCGTGGCGACCAGGCGCGAGTCAGCCAACTGGCCGGTACGCAGCACCAGATCGACCTTGCCCAGGCTGCTGCCGGCCATGTCGCTGAAGCTGTCGATCAGATGCATCTGCACATCCAGTCCCGGATACAGCAGGAGAAAATCGGCAATCACCGGCGCCAGATGCCGCCGCCCGAAGGCTGCTGGCGCATCGATGCGGATCAGGCCTTCCGGTGCACTGCTCAATGACACCGCTTCGGCACGCGCCAGTTGCAACTCGGCGATGATCCGTCGCGCCCGTTCGGCAAAGGCCAGGCCGGCCGAAGTCGGCAGCACGGCATGGGTGCTGCGCACGAACAGCTGACTGCCGACGGCACTTTCCAGGCTGTCGATGCGCCGGGCTACAGCGGAAGGCGTCAGCGGATGGCGGCGCGAAGCGGCGGAAAAGCTGCCACTCTCCAGCACATCGAGAAACAGGCCGAGCTGATCGGTCAATTGGTTGGGATTCATGGAAATCACGCTTGTGCAAAATCGGCACAGCCATTGTGCGTTGCTATGCGTTTCCCCGCTAGGCGCGAGTGCGTAGCATTGGCCGCCTGTTGTTAGAGGATTACCGTTGTGATGGATTTTCTGTTGTACCTGCTGTTCGGCGCCGCCCTGGGCACATTGGGCGGGATCTTTGGCATTGGCGGTGGCTTGATTGCGATTCCGTTGCTTGGCGTGTGGTTTGGGCTTGATCAGCAAATCGCCCAGGGCACGGCGCTGGTGATGGTGGTACCGAATGTGATGCTGGCGCTGTGGCGTTATCACCAGCGCAATCGCATCGAATTGCGCCATGCGCTGCCGCTGGCGGTGATGGGTTTCTGCTTTGCCTGGCTTGGCTCGATCTGGGCGGTGGGCATCGATGCGCAGACCATGCGCATCGGCTTTGTCGCCTTTCTGGTGGCGCTGTCGGCCTACAACCTGTTGAAGATGTTCGGTCCGCGACCAGCGCCGACTGCCGAGATGCGCTATTCGTGGCCGTGGTTGGGCGTGCTCGGCGCCGCCTCGGGGACCATGGGCGGTTTGTTCGGCGTCGGCGGCGCAGTGGTGGCCACGCCGGTGCTGACCAGCCTGTTCGGCACCAGCCAAGTGGTTGCTCAAGGATTGTCGCTGGCGCTGGCCCTGCCGAGCACTGGCGTAACCCTGGTGACCTATGCGGTGCACCACGAAGTCGACTGGATGATCGGCCTGCCTCTGGCGGTCGGAGGTCTGCTCAGCATCAGTTGGGGCGTGAAAGTTGCCCACGCCATGCCGGAAAAAATTCTGCGTGGGCTGTTCTGCGGCTTTCTGGTGCTGTGTGCGGTGATGCTCGCGTTTAAAGTTTGAAGCCCTCGACGATGTGCTCGGCCAGGCACTCGGTGATCGGCGACGGGTTGTTCAGATTGCGGATCAGCATGATGCTCGCCTCGGGCAACAGCGGCAGATCTTCGGCGGCACCGAGGATGCGCATGTCCGGGGTAATCAGACTCTCCAGTTGCGCGGTGATCGCCAGCCCTGCGCTGACCACGGCCATCAGCGCCGACAGGCTGCTGCTGTTGTAGGCGATGCGGTAATCGCGGCCCATCGCGTCCAGCGCATTGCACGCCCACAGGCGGCAGAAACAATCACTGTTGAACATCGCCAGGGGCAGCGGCGTCTGTTCGTGGGCGCTGAAGTTCTGCGCCTCGGCCCAGACAAAGCGCTCCTTGCGCAGCAACTGGCCGATCTCGTTGCCCGGCTCACGGGTGACGATCGACAAGTCCAGATCAGTGCGCTGCAACAGTTGTTTGGTCGATTCGCAATGCACTTCGATCTGGATCAGCGGATAGAACTGCGCGAACCGCGACAGGATCCCCGGCAGAAAACGCATCACATAATCATCCGGCGTACCGATGCGCACGGTGCCGACCATGTGCGGCTCGCGCAGGGTGTTGAACACCTCACTGTGCAGTTTGAGGATGCGCCGCGCATAACCGAGCAGCACCTGGCCTTCAGCCGTAAGCCGCACCTGACGGCCATCGCGCTCGAACAGCCGGCGCTGCAACACGTCTTCTTCCAGACGTTTCATCTGCATGCTCACCGCCGACTGGGTGCGATTGACCATCTCGCCAGCACGGGTGAAACCGCCTTGATCGGCAATTGCGACAAAGGTGCGCAGGACATCGGTATCGATACTGGGGTAGGCGGACAATTGATGAATCTCCGTGATGCATGCCATCAGAAACATTCGTTGGATTGATCTTAGCGCCAGCGCGAGACTTGAGCCATCCACAAAAGGAGGCAAGACGATGAAAGGTCAAAGAGAGTATGCAAGCCAAGAACGGCTGTCCGGCCACGGCCATATCGTGTCCGATCTGCTGCACAAATTCAGCCGCTGGTATGAGCTGCATCGTGAACGGGAAATGCTCGCCGGTCTGAGCGATGAGGCGCTGAAAGACATCGGCATCAGCCGCGCCGATGTCGAACACGAAACCGTGCGGCCGTTCTGGGACGACCCGATGCATAAATGATGAGGCTATCGCTACACAAACCCCTTTCAGGTGAGGTAGGTTGCGAGCAGACATGGAGGAATAAATGCCCGCGACAGTGTCCTTTTCCCTCAAACAGGCGCGACGTCTGGCGCTGGCTGCCCAAGGGTTCAACGGGCGCCAGCCGCCGAACGTCAATGCCAGTCATCTCAACCGGCTGATCGGACGGCTGGGCCTGCTGCAAATCGATTCCGTCAATGCCGTGGTGCGCTCGCACTACCTGCCGCTGTTTTCCCGTCTCGGTTCCTACCCCTCTGACTTGCTCGACCAGGCTGCATGGAGTGCGGGCCGGCGGCGCACGCTGTTCGAATATTGGGGCCACGAAGCGTCGCTGTTGCCGCTGTCGATGTACCCGTTGCTGGGCTGGCGTATGCAACGCGCCAAGCGTGGCGAAGACATCTATCAGCAACTGGCAAAGTTTGGTCGCGAACAGCAGGAAACCATCCGCCGCGTGCTGACTGCGGTTGAGGAGCGGGGTGCGCTCGGCGCCGGCAGTCTGTCGACCCGCGAAGACAAGGCCGGGCCATGGTGGGACTGGAGTGCCGAGAAACATGCGCTGGAATGGTTGTTCGCCGCCGGTGAGGTCACAGTGGCGGGGCGACGCGGTTTCGAGCGTTTGTACGATTTGCCCGAGCGGGTGATTCCTGCGGCGATCCTGCAACAGCCCACGCCGGACGAGACCGAGGCGCAACGCGGTTTGCTGTTGCATGCGGCGCAAGCATTGGGCGTTGGTACGGAAAAAGACCTGTGCGATTACTTTCGCCTGAGCCCCGCGGATGCTCGGCCGCGTCTGGCTGAGTTGGTTGAGGCGGGGCAATTGCAGATGTGCGAAGTCGCCGACTGGCGGCAGATCGCCTATTGCCTGCAGGAGCCCAAAGTGCCGCGCAAGGTCATTGCCAGTGCGCTGCTGTCGCCGTTCGATTCGCTGATCTGGGAGCGCAGCCGCACTGAGCGCCTGTTCGATTTCCGCTATCGCCTGGAAATCTACACACCGCAGCCCAAGCGGGTTTACGGCTATTACGTGCTGCCGTTTTTGCACAACGAGCGGATCGCCGCGCGGGTTGATCTGCGCGCCGAACGGGCGGCAGGGCAGTTGGCGGTGCATGCGGTGCATGAGGAAGAATCGGGACTGGACGAGGAGGGCATGCTGGCGCTGGCGCTGAATTTGCGGCGGATGGCGGGTTGGCTGGGGCTTGAGCGGGTGCAGTTGAATTGTCAGCGCGAGAGTGCGGCTCGGCTCAGAGTCGCGTTCGCGAGGGTTGAGGGTGTCTGAGCTGGCCCCTTCGCGAGCAAGCTCGCTCCCACATTGGTTTTGTGTAGGCCACAGGTCCTGTGTGGGAGCGAGCTTGCTCGCGAAGATGGCGACTCGGTCTAGCGGCGAACTTGCTTCAGGGTCTCGGCAATCAAAAACGCCAATTCCAGCGACTGATCGGCATTCATCCGCGGATCGCAGTGGGTGTGATAACGATCGGACAAGCCGTCCTCGGTAATCGGTCGGGCGCCGCCGATGCACTCGGTGACATTCTGTCCGGTCATCTCGATATGGATGCCGCCGGCATAGCTGCCTTCCGCTTCGTGCACCTGGAAGAACTGCTTCACCTCGCCAAGGATCTGTGCGAAGTCACGGGTCTTGTAGCCGCTGCTGGCCTTGATGGTGTTGCCGTGCATCGGGTCGGAGCTCCACAGCACTTGCTTGCCTTCGCGCTGCACCGCACGGATCAGTGCCGGCAGATGATCGCCGACCTTGTTCGCACCCATCCGCGCAATCAGGTTGAGGCGCCCCGGATCGTTGTCCGGGTTGAGCACGTCGATCAGGCGGATCAGATCATCAGGGTTCATGCTCGGGCCGACTTTGACCCCGATCGGGTTGTTCACCCCCCGCAGGAATTCAACGTGCGCGCCGTCGAGCTGGCGGGTGCGGTCGCCGATCCACAGCATGTGCGCCGAGCAATCGTAGTAATCGTTGGTCAGGCTGTCGCGGCGGACGAAGGCTTCTTCGTAATTCAGCAGCAACGCTTCGTGGGCGGTGAAGAAACTGGTTTCGCGCAGTTGCGGCGAGCTGTCCATGCCGCAGGCGCGCATGAACGCGAGGGTTTCATCAATGCGGTCGGCGAGGTGGCTGTACTTCTCCGCCAGCGCCGAGTTGGCGATGAAATCCAGGTTCCACTTGTGCACTTGGTGCAGGTCGGCAAAACCGCCCTGGGCGAAAGCGCGCAACAGGTTCAAGGTCGCTGTGGACTGATGATAGGACTGCAGCAAACGCTCCGGATCCGGCACGCGGCTCTTTTCGTCGAAGCCGATGCCGTTGACGATGTCGCCACGGTAGGCCGGCAGGGTTACGCCGCCGATGGTTTCGTCGTTGGCCGAACGCGGTTTAGCGAACTGGCCGGCCATGCGCCCGACCTTGACCACCGGGCAGCCAGCGGCGAAGGTCATGACGATTGCCATTTGCAGCAACACTTTGAAGGTGTCGCGGATCTTCGCGGCGGAAAATTCGGCGAAGCTTTCCGCGCAATCGCCGCCCTGCAACAGAAACGCGCGACCCTGGGTGACTTCGGCGAACTGGCGGCGCAGCTCGCGCGCTTCGCCGGCGAACACCAGCGGCGGATAGCTGGCCAGGGTCTGCTCGACCTGGCGCAGGTGCGCGGCGTCGGGGTATTGCGGTTGTTGCTGGATCGGCAGGGCGCGCCAGCTGTCAGGGCTCCACGGTTGGCTCATCACGGTCTCGAAGTTCATACGCAGGGAAGCGCCATGTTAGCAGCAATTAGTGCGTGACCTGCTCCCGCCCCATCGCCGACAATCGCCGCTTTGCCACGGCGCCACAGCGGTGCCATCGCGTCACCGCGCCCGGTGACCATCAGGAGACGAAATGACTGAGGAGCGCGTCGAGCATCTGCTCGCCGAAGTACAGGATGAGTTCGGCGTGATTCGCGTGCTGGAAGTGGCCGATTACCGCTTTCTCGAGTTCGGCGATGCGATCGAGCAGAGCTGCGTGTTCACTGCCGACCCGAGCTGGCTGGAGTACGACTACACCCGCGCGATGCTGATCGGCGCGCTGTGCCACGAGCAGCCGGAGAGTGCGCTGTTTCTCGGTTTGGGCGCGGGCACGCTGACCCAGGCTTGCCTGAAGTTTCTGCCGCTGGAAGACGTCGAAGCCATCGAACTGCGCCCGGACGTGCCGCGCCTGGCCATCGAATATCTCGGTCTGGATGATGATCCGCGGTTGTACATCCGCGTCGGCGATGCGCTGGAATTGCTGCCGACTGCCGAGCCGGCGGATCTGATTTTCGTCGACCTCTATACCGATGTCGGTCCCGGTGTCGGGCATCTGGCCTGGAGTTTTCTCGGCGATTGTCAGAAGCGCCTGAATCCGGGCGGCTGGCTGGTGATCAACCAGTGGGCCACCGACGATGGCAAGCCGCTGGGCGCAGCGTTGTTGCGCGGGCTCTATCACCGGCATTACTGGGAGTTGCCGGTGAAGGAGGGCAACGTGATTCTGATCGTTCCGGCGGATCTCGATCAGGCGCTGGACATGCAGGCGCTGACCCAGCGGGCCGAAGCGCTGGCGCCGCAGCTGGGTTATTCGTTGCAGTCGTTGATCAACGCGATTCGCCCGGCGACCTGAGTGGCGAATCGGTCAACTGTAGGAGCTGCCGAAGGCTGCGATCTTTTGATCTTGATTTTTTGAAGATCAAAATCAAAAGATCGCAGCCTTCGGCAGCTCCTACAGGGGGGGCACTCATCAGATGCCTTTGAAAACCCCTGGCCGCCGCTCCACCAACGACCGCACCCCCTCCCGGGCATCCTCAGTGGCGAGCAACTTCTTCACCAGCGCCGGTAATGCCTGCGCCGCCGCTGTCTCCCCCTCATAGCGCGCCTGTCGCGCTGACATCAAGGTCGCCTGCACGCCCAGCGGTGCCTGCCGGGCAATCCGTTCGGCCAGCTCGATCGCGCGGGGCAGCAAGTCTTCGCTGGCCATCACTTCCTGCACCAGGCCCAGATGCAAGGCATCGTGGGCATCAAATTCATCGCCAGTGAGCAGCCAGCGCATTGCATTGCCCCAGCCGGCGATCTGCTGGAAACGCAAAGTCGCGCCGCCAAACGGAAAGATCCCACGCTGCACTTCCATCTGCGCGAAGCGAGTGTTGCTTGCGCACAGGTTGATGTCCGCCGCCAGCATCAGCTCAATGCCGATGGTCAGGCAGTAACCCTGCGCGGCGACGATGACCGGTTTGCTCACCCGTGGGCCGACGAAAACGCCCCAGGGATCGCAGCCGCCGCTCGGAACCTGCCAGCCTTCGGCCAGGGCTGCGCTGGCATTGACCAGATCGAGCCCGGCGGTGAAGTGCTCGCCATGGCCGAACACCACGGCGACCCGCGCTTCGCGGTCGGCTTCGAATTCGCCGTAGGCCAGGCTCAGGTCGTTGAGCAGGTCGATATCGAAAGCGTTGCGCTTGGCCGCCCGATCGAGGCCGATCAAGTGCACATGACCACGACGTTCTCGGCTGACGCGGCCGGCGCAGGGCTGATTCATGGCTAAATCCTCGAGCAGGAAGGGCGGGTGCGCGGCGCTTTGCCGCAGGTCGGTGAACCGTTTAAGCGTCATCGCCCGCAGGGCCGGGCCTTTGCAAAATAGACCGTTGCGCGATTATCCGCAAAACCCCGTTACACGGCGGTGACACACGGATAAAGGCCACAAAAAAAGCTCCCTTTTCGGGCGAAATCCGGTATAGTGCGCGCCGGCCTTTAACCGGGCCGCGTTTAGGTAGCGCATTTCCCGAAGTCAGCTTCGGCTGCACGTCCGCATTGCGGGCTCTTCCTTGACGATTCATCTTCATTCATTCGTTTTCGCAAATCCCCGCCGACAAAGCTGCCAGGGCGACTCTTGAGTCTCAACACGGCATGCGCAGCTTTGGAGCATGGGTCTTTGCGGATGCACTTAGAGGCAGACCCATGACCCAGGAAACCGGCGGATTCGCCGCTTTTAATCTCAACCCGAATATTCTTGCAGCCGTCGCAGCGACTGGCTACGAAGAGCCTTCGGCGATTCAGCAGCAATCGATCCCGATCATCATGGCCGGCCAGGACATGATTGGCCAGGCGCAAACCGGTACCGGTAAAACCGCCGCGTTCGCACTGCCTATTCTGCACCGCATCGATCCTGCCAAGCGCGAACCGCAAGCCCTGATCCTGGCGCCAACCCGAGAGTTGGCGCTGCAAGTAGCAACCGCTTTTGAAACCTACGCCAAGCAAATGCCAGGCGTCACCGTCGTGGCTGTCTACGGCGGCGCGCCGATGGGCCCGCAACTCAAGGCAATCCGTAATGGCGCACAGATTGTTGTCGCTACTCCGGGTCGTCTGTGCGACCACCTGCGTCGCGACGAGAAAGTCCTGTCGACCGTGAACCATCTGGTTCTCGACGAAGCTGACGAAATGTTGAAGCTGGGCTTCATGGATGACCTGGAAGTCATCTTCAAGGCTCTGCCATCGACCCGCCAGACCGTGCTGTTCTCGGCGACCCTGCCGCAGTCGATCCGCGCCATTGCCGAACGCCACCTGCGCGATCCGCAACACGTCAAGATCCAGACCAAGACCCAGACCGTTACCGCGATCGAACAGGCTCACCTGTTGGTTCACGCTGACCAGAAAACCTCGGCCGTACTCAGCCTGCTGGAAGTCGAAGACTTCGACGCGCTGATCATGTTTGTGCGCACCAAGCAAGCGACCCTGGACCTGGCCAGCGCCCTCGACGCCAAAGGCTACAAAGCCGCCGCGTTGAACGGTGATATCGCCCAGAACCAGCGTGAGCGCGTGATCGACTCGCTCAAGGATGGTCGTCTGGACATCGTTGTTGCCACCGACGTTGCTGCCCGTGGTCTGGACGTTCCGCGCATCACTCACGTGTTCAACGTTGACATGCCGTACGACCCGGAATCCTACGTGCACCGTATCGGCCGTACCGGCCGTGCCGGTCGCGAAGGTCGTGCACTGCTGCTGGTGACTCCACGTGAGCGCCGCATGCTGCAAGTGATCGAGCGCGTAACCGGTCAGAAAGTTGCCGAAGTACGCCTGCCAGACGCTCAAGCCGTTCTCGATGCACGCATCAAGAAACTGACCAACAGCCTTTCGCCGCTGGTCGCTGATGCCGAATCGACTCACGGCGAACTGCTTGATCGCCTGACTGCCGACATCGGTTGCACCCCGCGTGCACTGGCCGCTGCGCTGCTGCGCAAGGCTACCAACGGTCAAGCGCTGAACCTGGCCGCAATCGAGAAGGAACGTCCACTGGTGCCGAACAACGCACCGCGTGGCGACCGTCCTGAGCGTTCCGGTGATCGTCCTGATCGTGGTGACCGCGAGCGTCGCGCGCCAATGCCTTTGGGCGAAGGCCGTGCTCGTTGCCGTACCGCGCTGGGTGCGCGTGACGGTATCGCTGCGAAAAACCTGCTGGGCGCCATCCTCAACGAAGGCGGTCTGGCCCGTGAAGCGATCGGTCGCATCCAGGTGCGTGACAGCTTCAGCCTCGTCGAACTGCCGGAAGAAGGTCTGGAAAAACTCCTGACCAAGCTGAAGGACACTCGCGTGGCTGGGAAGCAGCTGAAGCTGCGTCGCTACCGCGAAGATTGATCCGCCCTTGGGCTGATTGATCGAACATAAAAAATCCCCGACTGGTTCGGGGATTTTTTTTGCCTGTTCATCGGGCGACACAACCCCTGTGGGAGCTGGCTTGCCAGCGATGACGTCAGCCGAAGCGATAAATATCCATACCCAGCGCCCCCATCGTGAAACCCTGATGCGCCACGCTGAAAACCCCGCCAGCACCGCGAGCAAAATACAACGGCAACAGATGCTCATCACTGGGGTGACTGCGCACGGCATTCGGCGCCTGCTGGCGATAATCATGCAGCGCCGTTTCATCGTCGGCCGCCAGCTTGTCGATCATCCAGTCACGAAAATCCCGCGCCCACGGTTCAATGCTTTCCGGGCCGGCATGCCAGTCCAGCTCGCGGAGGTTGTGGGTGATGCTGCCGGAGCCGATCAACAGAATGCCTTGCTCACGCAGGCTCGCCAGCGCACGGCCAACCCGGGTCTGCAACGCCGGCCCGCCACGACTCGGCAACGAGACTTGCACCACCGGAAGGTCGGCCTGCGGATACATCAACGACAGCGGCACCCAGACACCATGATCGAACGGTCGTTGCGGATCGAGCCGCGCCGGCAGGTCATTGGTGTTCAACCGCTCAGCCACCTCTGCGGCCAGTTGCGGATTACCCGGGGCCGGGTACTGAACCTCAAACAGCGCACGGGGGAAACCGCCGAAGTCGTGCCAGGTTTCCGGATTCGGGTGGCTGCTGACCAGCAGTTCCTGGCTTTCCCAGTGCGCCGAGACGATGACGATGGCTTTGGGGCGTGGCAGTTCAGCGGCCAGTCGCGCCAGTGCCGGGCCGCTGGCACCGGGCTCCAGCGCCAGCATCGGTGAACCGTGGGAGATAAACAGGCTGGGCAACATGGACGGGCTCCTGAGCGCTAAGATGAACCATCTTCAGTCAGATCATCGATCTGAATCCAATATAAGTTTCTGCGGTTTTTCATCGGTTTTTCGGGAGTGAGCCATGCAGCCTGAGTTTTGGTACAAGAAATGGGATTCGAACCAGATCGGCTTTCATCAGTCCGAGGCCAACCCGTATTTGCAGCGCTACTGGCCGGAGCTGGCGATTGCACCGTCGGCACGCGTGCTGGTGCCGCTGTGCGGCAAGAGTCTGGACCTGCTCTGGCTTGCCGGGCAGGGACATCAGGTGCTTGGAGTGGAGCTAGCGGAAAAGGCTGTCGAGGAGTTTTTCAGCGATCATCAATTGCAGCCGCAGATCAGCGAGAAGGGCGCATTCAAGGTTTATCGCAGTGATGCCATCGAACTGTGGTGCGGGGATTTTTTCGCGCTGACGGCAGAGGATGTTGCCGGTTGCACCGCGCTGTATGACCGCGCCGCGCTGATTGCCTTGCCGGACGCGATGCGCCAGCGCTACGCGGCGCATCTGCAGCAGTTGCTGGCGCCGGAGATGAAAGGGCTGGTGATTACCCTGGATTACGATCAGACGCAGATTCCCGGGCCGCCGTTTGCGGTGAATGATGATGAGGTGCAGCGGTTGCTCGGCCAGGGTTGGCAGCTGGAGAAACTGGAAGAGCGAGATATTCTGGCTGAGAGCCCCAAGTTTCAGCAGGGCGGGGTTGAGTGGTTGGTGGAGAGGGTTCATCGGGTTTCTTCCAGATAGTTTTCTGTCAGCAGCTCCGGCGTCTTCGCGAGCAGGCTCGCTCCCACAGTGGGATGCATTCCAAAGGTGGGAGCGAGCCTGCTCGCGAATGGGGCTTTGCCGACAACGCTTGATCCGGAGATACAAAAAAAGGCCCGCATCGCTGCGGGCCTTCTTTTTCACTTCGGTCAAATCAACCGCGACGACGCAGTGCGTCAATACGCTCTTCCAGCGGCGGGTGGCTCATGAACATGCGGGCGAAGCCCTGTTTGATGCCACCGTTGATGCCGAAGGCGTTCAGGGTGTCGGGCATGTGCACCGGCAGGCCCTGTTCGGCACGCAGACGTTGCAGAGCGCCAATCATCGCGCTGGTACCGGCCAGGCGGGCGCCGGCTTCGTCGGCACGGAATTCGCGCTTGCGCGAGAACCACATGACGATTGCGCTGGCGAGGATGCCCAGCACCAGTTCGGCGAAGATGGTCGCCACGTAGTAGGCGATGCCCTGACCTTCTTCGTTCTTGAAAATCACCTTGTCGACGAAGTTGCCGATGATTCGCGCGAAGAACATCACAAAGGTGTTCACCACGCCCTGGATCAGCGCCAGCGTGACCATGTCGCCGTTGGCGACGTGACCGATTTCGTGGGCCAGTACGGCTTTCACTTCATCGGGCGAAAAACGCTCAAGCAGGCCCTGGCTGACCGCGACCAGCGCGTCGTTCTTGTTCCAGCCGGTAGCGAAAGCATTCGCTTCGTAGGCCGGGAAAATCCCGACTTCAGGCATCTTGATCCCGGCTTCGCGGGACAATTGCTCGACCGTTTGCAGCAGCCATTGCTCATGACGGGTGCGTGGCTGGCTGATGATTTGCGTGCCGGTGCTCATCTTCGCCATCCACTTGGAGATGAACAGCGAGAACAGCGAGCCGGCGAAACCAAAGACCGCACAGAAAACCAGCAGCTGACTGAGGTCGAGGTCGACCCCGTTGGCCGCCATGAACCCGTTGAAGCCGAACAGGCTCAGGGTGATGCTGGCTATCAGCACGACCGCCAGGTTAGTGGCCAAAAACAGCAGGATGCGCATCATGGTTGTAGAACTCTCCTCAAGCTAAAGATGTAGCGTACTGCGGGGTATATAAGGTGCGGCACCGGGCTATTCAACCGAGTGACTATTTCAAACTGTGTCCTACAGCGGTTTCCTGAGCAAAAAGAAAATTCCCACCCTCGATTCCGACACGGATGACACAGCCTTTCGCCCCGCCGCCATTAGGTCAGACACGTCTGTACGGCTCGCATCGCAAGTGTAGAAGGGCTGCAAAGGCGCGGAACAAAGATGTGTTGCTGAATCAGACAGTGCGCAACAGCCAATTCGTTGCGCACTGCTGGCCCATTACTGGCGGTAGGACTTGAGGAAGTTGCCGATGCGGCCGATGGCCATTTCCAGATCATCGACGCGGGGCAGGGTGACCACGCGGAAGTGATCCGGCCACGGCCAGTTGAACGCTGTGCCCTGGACCACCAGCAGCTTCTCGGAAAGCAGCAGATCAAGCACGAACTTCTCGTCGTTGTGGATCGGGCAGACCTTCGGGTCGATTTTCGGGAACGCGTACAACGCGCCCATCGGCTTCACGCAGCTGACGCCGGGAATATCGTTAAGCAACTCCCAGGTGCGGTTACGCTGCTCCAGCAGGCGACCCTGCGGCAGCACCAGATCGTTGATGCTCTGGTAGCCCCCTAGTGCGGTCTGGATCGCGTGCTGGCTCGGCACGTTGGCGCACAGGCGCATGTTGGCCAGCATGTCGATGCCTTCGATGTAACTCTGCGCGTTGTGTTTCGGCCCGGAAATGGCAATCCAGCCGGAGCGGAAACCGGCCACGCGGTAGGATTTCGACAGGCCGTTGAAGGTCAGGCAGAGCAGGTCCGGGGCCAGCGAAGCGGTGCAGATGTGCACGGCGTCGTCATAAAGAATCTTGTCGTAGATCTCATCGGAGAACACCACCAGATTATGCGCCCGGGCGATTTCCAGCATGCCCAGCAACACTTCCTTCGAGTACACCGCACCGGTCGGGTTGTTCGGGTTGATGATCACCATGGCCTTGGTGTTCGGGGTGATCTTGGCCTTGATGTCGGCCAGATCCGGGAACCAGTCGGCGCCTTCGTCGCACAGATAATGCACAGCGTTACCGCCAGCGAGGCTGACGGCAGCGGTCCACAGCGGATAGTCCGGGGCTGGCACCAGCACTTCGTCGCCGTTGTTGAGCAGCGCCTGCAGCGACATCACGATCAGCTCGGACACACCGTTGCCCAGGTAGATGTCTTCGATGCCGACACCTTCAACCTGCTTCTGCTGGTAGTACTGCATCACCGCCTTGCGCGCGCTGAACAGGCCTTTGGAATCGCTGTAGCCCTGCGCGGTCGGCAGGTTGCGGATCACGTCCTGGAGGATTTCGTCCGGCGCTTCGAAACCAAACGGCGCCGGGTTGCCGATGTTCAGCTTGAGGATGCGCTGGCCTTCCTCTTCCAGTCGTTTGGCGTGCTTGAGCACCGGGCCGCGAATGTCGTAGCAGACGTTGGCGAGCTTGTTCGATTTGCTGAACTGCATGGCGATGTGATCCCGAAAATGAACGATCCAGGCGGCAAATGGACAACCGTACTGGGATTGCTGCGTCTTCGCACAGGCGGAGGTCTGGCGCTTTTGCGCTCAGAATCCGTTTGAATGCGCCCGGTCTGGCTGCCAGACTGGCGCGTGACGAGGCGCAATCATACGTGCCGCCCGATCCGTGGAAAAGGTACAGATCGGGCTTTTTCAGCCGCTGAGGTGTGATGATGGAAAAGTTGCAGAAAACCCTGGAAGAATGGCGTGCCATGCTCGACCCCGAGCAGTACAACGTCTGCCGTCTGAGTGCCACCGAGCGCCCGTTCTCGGGTAAATACAACGACACCAAAACCGACGGTGTCTACCACTGTGTGTGCTGCAACGAGCCTTTGTTCGATTCGAAGACCAAATTCGATTCCGGCTGCGGCTGGCCAAGTTTCTATCAGCCGATCGGCGAAAGCGCGATGACAGAAATCCGCGATACCAGCCACGGCATGATTCGCACTGAAGTGAAGTGCGCGCGCTGCGATGCGCATCTGGGGCACGTATTCCCGGATGGCCCGCCACCGACCGGCCTGCGTTATTGCATCAACTCGGTGTGCCTGAATCTCGAGCCGCGCGAATAACCGAAAAGGCGACATTGCGTCGCCTTTTTAGCGGTCAATTAGATTGCACACAATTCAATTGCTCGTTATGTTTGCGCTTCCCTGACCATTGCGGAGCCGACCCATGAGCGACAACCTGCTGAATATCCCGTGCACCACCATCAAGGGTGAGCAAAAGACCTTGGCCGATTTCGCCGGTAAAGCGGTGCTGGTGGTCAATACCGCGAGCAAGTGTGGCTTCACTCCGCAATACAAGGGCCTCGAAGAACTCTGGCAGACCTACAAGGACCAGGGGCTGGTGGTATTGGGTTTCCCTTGCAACCAGTTCGGCAAACAGGAGCCGGGCAATGAGGGCGCCATCAGCGAATTCTGCGAACTGAATTTCGGCGTCAGCTTCCCGCTGTTCAAGAAGATCGACGTCAACGGCGCCGATGCTCACCCGCTGTTCGTGCAGTTGAAGAAGCGCGCCCCGGGCCTGCTCGGCTCGCAGGGCATCAAGTGGAACTTCACCAAGTTCCTGATCGGCAAGGATGGCCAGTTGGTCAAGCGTTTCGCCCCGACGACCAAACCGCAGGACCTGAGCGGCGAGATCGAAGCTCTGCTGAAATGAGCCTGGCGGTTGATTCGCTGAAGCTCGACAGCCAGTTGTGCTTCAAACTGTACGCGGCCTCGCGGGCGGTGATTCGCGCCTACAAGCCGATGCTCGATCAGTTGGGCCTGACGTACCCGCAGTACCTGGCGATGCTGGTGCTGTGGGAATGGCAGGATGCTGCGCCGGAGCAACCGACGGTCAAGGCCTTGGGCGAGCGTCTGGCGCTGGACTCGGGGACATTGACGCCATTGCTCAAGCGTCTGGAGCAGATCGATCTGGTTCAGCGCCGGCGCTCGGCGCGGGATGAACGCGAAGTGCATTTGAGCCTGACGCCTGCAGGGCAAGCATTGCGCGAGCAGGTCGGGCCGCTGAAAGCGCGTCTGCTCTGCGACAGTGGCGTTGATCTGGACCGGCTCAATGATTTGCGCGCCGGCCTCGATCATTTGCTCGGGCAAATCAAAGCGCTGACGTAGTCGGCATCCACTGATCGAGCAGCGCGGCGAGTTCTTCGCGGCGAAACGGTTTGGCCAGATAGTCGCTCATGCCCGCCGCGCGGCAGCGTTCGCGTTCCTCGGACATGGCATTGGCGGTCAGTGCGACAATCGGCAGATTCGGCCAGCGCCCGCTCTGGCGAATCTGCCGACTGGCTTCATAACCGTCCATCACCGGCATGTTGCAGTCCATCAGCACCAGATCGAAATCAGCAAACTCCAGCTGATCCAGCGCCTCGGCGCCATGCCCCGCCACCACCACATCGCAGCCAAGCTTGCCAAGCATGCCCTTGGCGACCAGTTGATTGACCGGGTTGTCCTCGACCAGCAGCACCTTGCCCCGGCGCGCGGACGGCGAGGCGTCCGCTTGTGCTTCGGTGAGGGCGGCGACCTCCGGTTGCAGAATCCGTCGCAGATGCTGGTACAGCGCGTTGCGCGCCAGCGGTCGGGCTTGCTGCTGCAAGGGGGCGAGGGCGGCGGCTTCTTCGCTGGGCAGAAAACTGCCGTAAGCAGTCACCAGCAGAATCGGCGCGGTGATGCTCGGGCGCAGACCGAACAGGCATTCCGGACAATCGGTGATCAGCACATCCGGATTCAGGCCCAGCAGCGAATCATCAATGGTGCGCTGCGTGTATTCCAGGCCCCACACCGGCAACAGGCTTTTCAGCAATTCCGCCAGGCCACTGCTGGCAGCGGTGATGGCGAGAACCTTGCCGCGTAACGGTATCGGCGGCAGCGCGCGGGTGTGAGAGGGCAGTGGCAGTTCTGCGCAGAACTGGCTGCCGAAGCCGCTTTCGGAACTGATGGTCAGCCGACCCTGCATCGCTTCGCACAGGTTGTACGTTAGCGCGAGCCCCAGCCCGGTGCCGCCGTACTGACGGGTGATACCGGCGCCGGCCTGGGTGAACGGCTGGAAGATTTTCACCTGCGCTTCCTGGGCGATGCCGATGCCGGTGTCGCAGACTTCGATGCGCACGCCACCCTTGTGTGCCGACAGGCGCACATCGACCCGACCGAAACGGGTGAATTTCAGCGCGTTGGACAGCAGGTTGCTGACGATCTGCCGCACCCGGGTCGGGTCGCCCAGCACCAGCGCCGGGAAGTGCGGCTCGATCAGGCAGGTCAGCTCGACGCTCGGCGCGGCGTTCTGCGAGAGCAGGTTGGCGGTGTCTTCGATCAGCGAGCCGAGGTCGAACGGGATGTTTTCCAGCTCCAGTTGCCCGGCGTCGAATTTCGACAGGTCGAGAATATCGTTGAGCAGTTCCACCAGCACCTTGCCCGAGTCGTGGGCGATCGACAGCTGTTGCTGCTGCTCGGCGTTGAGCGGGCCATCCAGCGACAGCGCGATCATCCCCAGCAAACCATTGAGCGGTGTGCGGATTTCATGGCTCATATTGGCCAGAAACGCCGAACGCGCTTCGGCCATGTCCAGCGCTGTGCGGCGGGCCACTTCCAGTTCTTCGTTGGATTGACTGAGGCGGGCGTTGATTGCCTTGAGTTCGGCGGTGCGCGCCGAGACGATGTCTTCCAGTTGCGCGAGGTATTCGGTCAGGCGGTTTTCTGCGGTGCGCCGCTGCTGGATTTCGGTGGCGATGTTCTCGAACTGCTGATTGGCGACTTTGACCAGCACGCCGATCTCATCGTTGCCGTGGCCGGCCGGGCACTCAAGCGTGGTCGGCTCGGCGCTGCGCGGGTCGCGGCCGCTGAGCTCACGGATGACCCGCACCAACGGCTTGGTCAGCATCACGTAGAACAGCGCCAGGAGGATGCCGGTCAGCAGCAGACTGCGGGCGAAACCGTTGAGCAGAGTGACTTCCGCGCGGCGCAAGAAGCGGCTGCCAAAGGCGTAAGTGTCGACTTCCAGTTTGAGGACGCCGAGGGATTCGTTGGGCAAATGGTCGAGGTACAGGCGATCTTCGAAATGACGCTTGGCGCCGAACAGGAAGTCGCTGATCAGCCGATAGCTGCTCTGCAGTTCCGGGCGTTTGACGTTGGCCAGCACGGTCTCGTTGTTGTCGATCAATTGCGCGGCGATGATCGCCGGCGAGCGCAGCAGGCCGAGGGTGAGCTCCTGCGCCAGTTCGGCATCAATGTTGTAGGCGATGCGCGAGGCCGGATTGTGGCTGATTTCCAGCAGTGCGAGGATTTCCCGGTTGATGGAAGCGTCTTCGCTGGCATAATCGATGCCGATCTGCAGCAGACTGAGCAGGGTGCCCAGAATGAACCCGACCAGCACGGTAAGCCTGGCTTGCTTGTAAGACAGCCGGTGGGTGAATTTGATATCCATGGGTTGTTGAACCACTTCCGTTTCCCTTCGCTGCTCAAGCATAGTCGATCATGCAGGGATACCGAGGTTCCCGAATCGCCTTGTAACAAGGCTTGCTGAGGCGATTTTATCTGTGTGTCGTCGCTGGATCGTCATCATCACTGTGAAAGTGCCCGAGGAGAAGACGTGGATTCCCGATTGAATGCTTTTCTTGAACGCGCCGAGTCGGTTCTGGCGCGAATCGAACCACTGTTGCCGGCACCGCGCCCCTTTATTGACTGGAACACATGCCTGGCAGCGCGCTGGCAGCGTGACGGTCGCAGCGGCTACCTGTTGCCGCTGGAAGTCAGCCTCGACATGCGTCTGTCCGACCTGATCGGCGTCGACCGGCAGTTGGAGCAGTTGGGGCGCAACACACAACAATTTCTTGATGGCATGCCGGCCAACCACGCCTTGCTCTGGGGCTCGCGCGGTACCGGCAAGTCTTCGCTGGTGCGTGCGTTGCTGGCCGAGCACGCCGCTGCCGGCCTGCGTCTGATCGAGATCGAACGCGATCACTTGGCTGACCTGCCACGGGTGGTCGAGCAAGTCGCCAAATTGCCGCAACGTTTCGTGCTGTTCTGCGATGACCTGTCGTTCGAATCCGGCGAAGGCGACTACCGCGTGCTGAAAAGCGTGCTCGACGGTTCGCTCGAGCAGGCACCCGACAACGTCTTGCTGTACGCCACTTCCAACCGCCGCCACCTGGTGCCGGAAAAGGAAAGCGACAACGAAAACTGGAAGCGCGTAGACGGCGAACTGCACCCGAGCGAAGCGGTGGAAGACAAGATCGCCCTGTCTGATCGTTTCGGTCTGTGGCTGTCGTTCTACCCGTTTACCCAGGAACATTTTCTCAACGTCGTCGAGCACTGGATCGGCCAGTTGGCCGCCAAGGCCGGCCTGAGCTGGCAGCGCGACGAAGCACTGGACATCCTCGCCGTGCGCTGGGCCACCGGCCGCGGTAATCGCAACGGACGTTGCGCGTATCAATTCGCCCGCTACTGGGTGGGACTGAAATTGCTGGAGCACAAGGCATGATTGATTTGCAACAAAGCGGCCAGGGCCTCGAAGGCTACGGTATGTTGGCCGCGCAACTGGAATCGCTACTGGCGGACGAGCGCGATTTCATCGCCAATGCCGCGCAGTTCTCGGCGTTCCTGTTCAACCAGCTCGATGATCTGAACTGGGCCGGTTTCTACCTCAATCGCAACGAAGAGCTGGTGCTCGGCCCGTTTCAGGGCCAGATCGCTTGCGTGCGCATCCCGTTCGGGCGCGGTGTGTGCGGCGCTGCTGCTGCCAGCCTGCAAACCCAGCGCGTCGAGGATGTGCATGCTTTCCCCGGTCACATCGCCTGCGACAGCGCGTCCAATAGCGAACTGGTTGTGCCGTTGGTCAAGGACGGACGCCTGATCGGCGTGCTCGACCTCGACAGCCCGAAGCTGGCGCGTTTCGGCGCCGAGGATCAGGCCGGCATCGAGCAACTGGCGGCGATTTTCCTGCGCCTGACCGACTGCTGATCAACCGCTGAGGCCAGCCTTGTGCAACAGGCTGGCCGTATCCACGCTGTCGATTTGCGCGGGATCAAGAAACCGCGTCGCGTACTGCATGTACACACCCTCATTGATGAACAGGCCGAACAGCGGCGCATCGATGTGCGCTTCACGGCACATGGTCGCCATGATCCCCAGCGCCTCGCTCAACGACTTGGCTTTCTTGTAAGGGCGATCGGCGGCAGTCAGCGCTTCGAAAATATCGGCAATCGCCATCATCCTCGCCGGCAGGCTCATCTCCTCGCGTTTCAGCCGTTTCGGATACCCGGTGCCATCCATTTTTTCATGATGACCACCGGCGATCTCGGCAATGCTGTCCAGGTGGCCGGGGAAGGGCAGGTGGCTGAGCATCATGATCGTCTGCACCATGTGATGGTTGATGATGTAGCGCTCTTCACGGGTAAGGGTGCCGCGGGCGATCTTCAGGTTGTACAGCTCGCCGCGGTTGTACTTGTACGCGGGTACATCGAGTTTGAAGCCCCAGGGGTTGTCCTCGGGGATCAGCTCGTTCTTGTCGCGTTCGATCAGATGCTCGGGTTTGTCGGCCAGCAGTCTTTCACTGACGGGCAGCGTCGGCGCCGATGTTTTTGCCTGGCGGCGGTTTTCTTCCCATGACACACCGAGGCGATCATCAAGTGTGCGCAGCCATCTGCGTTGCGCGACTTGCTCGAGGCGCAGCAGATCGGCCTCGGCCATGGCCTCGCCACCGAGATTGCAGCGGGCGACAAAGGCGAAGTCGTCGTCGAGCATCAGCAACTCACTATCACGGGCGCGGGCCAGCGCCGCTTCGTCTCCACCGCTTGCCAGCGTCTGCCAGTAGTTGATCCACACGTCACGCTTGAGCACCTCGAAGCGGGTGCGGATTTCGTGGATGCGGTCGTTGATGGTCTCGAGCTTGGTGGCTTTGTCGACCACGTATTCCGGCGTCGTGACCTTGCCGCAATCGTGCAGCCACGCTGCGATGTGCAACGCCTCCCATTCATCCTCGCTCGGTTGGTAAGCGCTGAACGCCGGGTCCTGGCTTGCCGCAGCGGCCTGGGCGAGCATCAGCGTCAATTCCGGAACCCGCTGGCAGTGGCCACCGGTGTAGGGGCTCTTGGCATCGATCGCGCTGGCGAGCAGTTGGATGAAGGCATCGAGCAGTTGTTTCTGCCGCGCTTGCAGACGCTGGCTTTCGATGCTCACCGCCGCCGCGCCGGACACCGCCTGCAAGAAGGCGATACGATCGGGGCGCAGCTTTTCCAGATCGCCCGGCGCGCCGCTGTCATTGACCAGCAGAATCAGCAGGCCGATGGTTTCGTCGTGCTGGTTGTGCAGGCGGATACCGATCAAGTGGATGCGCGGTGATTCCATGGCCAGGAGGATTTTCTGCAAGTCGCCGGCCTGATCGAAGCCCAGATGGCTGACGGTATTGTTGGCGCTGGCCAGTTGCTCGAACCACGCCGGGCCGGTGTTCTTATGCAGCTCGCGTCCCTCAATGTCGAACGCCTCCAGCTTCCGCGGCACGCCATCGATGACCAGTCCATAAGGTTCCATGCGCGCGCCGTCGGCCTCGCGCAGGTAGATCAGACCGGCCTGCGCCTGAGCGATCTGCACGGTTTCGAACAGCACGCGTTCGAGTAGCGGGGCAAAACGGGTTTCGGCGCAAAGGCTGTCGGTGATGCGGAAGAAACTGCCGAGGGTTTCTTTCATCCGCGCCATCGACAGGCTCAATTGATCGACTTCCAGTACGGGCGAGCGGCGCGCCAGCGGAGAACTGAAGTCGAAGCTGCGGATCGCGTCGGCTTCTTTGACCAAGGCATGCAGCGGCTTGACCAGAATCCGTGAAATCACCCAGCCCAATGGCAGGC
Source organism: Pseudomonas sp. AC083 (assembly GCF_979253165.1). Lineage (NCBI taxonomy): Bacteria > Pseudomonadati > Pseudomonadota > Gammaproteobacteria > Pseudomonadales > Pseudomonadaceae > Pseudomonas > Pseudomonas sp. AC083. The sequence continues at coordinate 58,775 of NZ_CEEDDH010000011.1, read as the reverse complement.
ACAGCAACAGGATGGCGAGGGTGATCAGCGCGCCTTGCCAGCGCATCCGGAACGCATCCACCAGCAATTCGTCTTCCGGCACCAGCAGCGCCAGTTGCAGACCTTTCGGCCCGCCTTCGTCGATGCTGGTGCGCGCGACGATCCATTGCCGATCGTTTACTTGCAGACGCTTGCCGATACTGTCGGAGCTGAGCAGCGCGTTCAGCTCAGGGCTGAGATCGGCCGCTCTGGCCAGACGCGCAGTGCGGTCATCGACGATCAGGCGATGGCTGTCGGGGTAGGCCACGGCGTTGCCGTCGGTGTCGTACAGCGCGATCTCTGTCGAAGGCGTGACCCGGTGCTTGCCCAGGGCGGTCGACAGCGAAGCGAGGGTCAGATCGGCGCCAATCACCGCGTTCTCGCCGCTGCGCCGAGCCAGCGTGGTGCCGACATTGTGGGTCGAGAAAAATACATAGGGCTCGGTGGTGATTTGCCCGGCCTGTTGCAGGGCGTCGCTGAACCAGGTCCGGCTGCGCGGATCGTAAGGCTCGTCTGGATGATCGCGGCGGCTGAGCGGCGTCAGCGCCTGATCAAAGAACAATGATTGCGAGCGTACAGTGCCTTGCGGCTCGTGCTCGATGCTCCAGACCTGATAGGCCGCCGCTTCCGGCGCCTGGAGTTGTGCCTTCAGAGCCGGAGTGCGCAGCGCGCGCACCATGAAGAAATCGCCATTGGCGTAACCCAGATACAACGACGCCAGCGCCGGGTTATCGGTGAGCGACTGGCTGAAGGGTTTGAGCAACGGCAGGCGTTGTTGCAGATCGCTCGCGTGGGCCGCCGGGGTGTCCGCCAGCAGGCTCAGCAGGTTGCGGATCGGCTGATAGGTTGCCTGCAGATCGAGGCGTACATCCTGCTCGATCCGATCAAACAGCTTTTCGCTGCTCGACAGGATGATCTGCGTGGTCTGGTGGTAATTGAACAGGCCCAGCACCACGCCCGTGAGCAATAAAAGAAAGGTGAACATGACGCTGATGTGCACGTGCAGCGGCAACCGGCGTTGCTCGGGGCGCAGTGGGCTGTGCATTGCTGGCTCTCCATGAATGTTTAACTCACTGCTCAGCGTCCAAGCATAGTTAAGACTCGCTGACTGTGCCTTGATCGGCCAGGGTCAATTGCTGCTGCAGGGCCTGCGCCAGTTCGAGCATCGCCTGGCTGGTTGCCGCCCAGCGACGGGCAATCTCCTGTGATGCGAGCGCTTGCTCGCAAGCGGTCTCAAGCTCATCACAACATTCAATCAGCCGCGAGGCCTGCGCGATGCGTGCTGCGCCCTTGATCTTGTGCGCAACCACCGCCAGCGCTTCGCGATCATCCTCGGGCGACAGCCTGAGCAGTTCCTCGCGGTCGAGGCGGCTGCTCTTGAGCAGCTCCACCAGCATGCGTCGGGTCTGCGCCGGGTTGTTACCGGTCAGCAAGCTCAGACTTTGCAGGTCGAACACCGAGGCCGGTGAAGCCGGCGTGATGCCGTCGATCCACTGTCCGAGCAGGGTCAGACTCAACGGTTTGAACAGGCAGTCGTCCATGCCGGCGAGCTTGCAGCGCTGGACTTCTTCCGGCTGAGCATTGGCGGTGAAACCCAGCACGGTGCACGGCGGGCGATGGTTTTGCAGTTCAAGCTGGCGAATCCCACGGGTCATGTCATAGCCGTTCATCAAGGGCATGTTGCAGTCGACGATCACCAGATCGAAATGATCGGCCTTCCACCGTTCGAGGCCGCTGCAGCCATCTTCGGCAATGCTGAAGCGATGTCCGAGAAACTCCAGTTGCTGACACATGAGCAAACGGTTGGCCGGATGATCGTCGACAACCAGGACATGTAACGGCGTTGTCGCAGGCTTGATCAACGGTTCGCTTTTCGGCGGATTCGCCTTTGCCGGCAGGCTGTCCAGCGGCAGCGATATGCACACCTGAGTGCCGATGCCGGGTTGGCTGCTCAACTGCAGTTGTCCGCCCATCATTTCGCACAGGTTGCGACTGATGACCAGCCCCAGTCCGGCGCCGTTTTTTGCCTGCCGACTGCCGTTTTCCGCCTGCGAGAATGGCTCGAACAAGCGCTGTTGATCTTCGGCGCTGATGCCTGAGCCGCTGTCCTGCACGGTCAGCTGCATCAATGTTCGCCCAGCAGCGTCTGCCGGGATCAGGTCGAGGGTGATCCGCACGTGGCCACTGTCGGTGAACTTGATAGCGTTGCTGACCAGGTTGGACAGCACCTGCTTGAAGCGCAGCGGATCCAGATGCACATCCACAGCCGGGTGCGGCGGGTTGAAGACGACTTGCAAGGCAAGGTTTTTCTGCCGCGCGAGGCCGTCGAAGATGCGTGCAACGGAGGTCACGGTGTCGACCAGATTAATCCATTCCGGGGACAGGCTCAGACGTCCCGACTCAATGCGGGCAATGTCGAGGATATCGCCGATCAGCCCGAGCAGATCCTTGGCCGAATGGTAGGCCGTGTCGATCGATGCGCGATCGGGGTGTTGCGGATCGATGCGTCGCAGGGTCAGTTCGAGCATGCCGATCACGGCGTTCATTGGCGTACGGATCTCATGGCTCATGGTTGCCAGGAAGGTACTTTTGGCCCGGTTCGCCTCGTCCGCCTGTTCTTTGGCTGCACGCAGTTTTTCAAACAATTGGCGGCGTTCACTGATGTCTATCCAGCCGCCGATAATCCCTTGAACGTCACCGCTGGAGTCGCGGTAGGGAAGAATCCAGTGGTAAATCGTCAAACGGCGGCTGCCGATGTGCAGGGGCCGGTCGAGGATCAACGGAATGCCTTCGGCAATGACTCTCTGGTAATCGGCCTGGAATGCCTCGGCCTCGCATGCGTTGCTCAGGGTGCCCTGCATCACGCCTTTGCCGATGATGTCCTCGCGTCTGGCGTTGAACGCTTCGAGATAACTGTCGTTGCAACTTTGCAGCAGACCCTGGCGATCTCGCACGTAGATCGGGTGCGGCGTGCCGTTGACCAGCGAGCGCATGAACTCCAGTTGATCGTTCAGCGCTCGTTCGGCGGCCTGGCGTTGTTTGATCTGGTGGCGCATGTAGGCGTTCCAGGTCAACAACAGCAGCAGGATCAGGCCGGCGGCTGCGACCACTTGGTAGAACAGGCGCTGGTAGTTTTGCCAGATGTTCTGTGATGCCGTGGAGTAACCGCGCCAGCGGCCGTTGATCACGCCGAGCTCCTCGGGAGCGATGCTCAGCAGCGCCTTGTTGATGATCGAGGCCAGTTCGGTGTTGTCACGTGCGGTCGCCAGCGAGAAGGCTGCCTGACTGGTGCCGATCGTGGTGGTGATTTGCAGTGGCCGATCGAATATGCGCGATGAGATGAAATAGTTGGCGATCACCAGCGAGTTCACCGCACCGTCGACATGGTTGTCGGCCAGCATCGACACGGCGCTGAACGTGTCGGGGGTTTCGATCAGTTCGATGCCCGGAAAATTCTCATGCAAGTAGGCGACCAGCGGATTGCCTTGGGCGATCGCCAGACGCTTGCCTTTGAGTTGGCCCAGATTGGTCGGGCTGTCGGCGCTTTTGCGGGTCAGCAGCACGTAGGAATTTTCCAGATACGGGCGACTGAAACTCAGGTTTTTTTCACGTTCGGCGCTGGGCAGCAGGGCGGCAATCAGATCGGCTTTGTGGTTGTCGATCTGCCTGATCATTTCCGCATCGTTGCGGCTGCGCTGAACCTTGAAACGCAGGCCGGTACGCAAGCGGATCAGCTCGAGCAGGTCGGCGCTGATGCCGCGGAAATTGCCGGCGCTGTCGAAGAAGGTCAACGGTGCGTAAGCTTCATTGACCACCACGCTGACGACGGGATGCTGCTTGAGCCACTTTTCCTCACGATCAGTCAGCTGCAGTTTTCTGTCAGTGAGCAGCAGGTCGCTGCCGGCGCTCCAGCGCTTGGCGATGTCGTCGCGCTGACTGCTCGGGATCGCTGCGAGCACCGTGTCGATGATGCCCAGCAGCTGCGGATTGCTGCGCCGCACGGCGAAGCTGAAGCCATGGGCTTCCTGCTTGCCGAAGTTGGCCATACGGACATTGTTGAGATAGCCCTTGTTGATCATGTAATGGGTGGAGAGGGTGTCGCCAAGAAACACATCGGCCTGGTCGAAGGCCACCGCGTTGATTGCGTTCTGGTAGGACGGATAGCAAGTGATCAGCGCTTTGGGATACAGCGCTTTGATCTCGGGCACCGGCAGGTAGTGATACACCATGCTCAGGCGCAGGCCGGCGAGGCCTTCGGTCAGCGAGCGGGTTTCGTCCTCGCGGGTTACCAGCACCGGCTGATCGACCGCATAGGGTCTGGAAAGTGCGAGGTTGGCATTGCCTGCTTCGTAGCCGTTGGCTGTGCCAAGCAGGTCGATCTGGCCATCGATCAAGGCGCGAATTGCAGCCTCGCGCGAGGGAAAGCGTTGCACGCGAATCGGCAAACCGGTGGCCTGGCCGAGAATCCCTGCGTAATCGGCGGTCAGTCCCTCGTAGTCCTGGCCACTGACGGTCATGTCGAATGGCGGGTAATCAGGTGCGGAGGTACCCAGTTTCAGTTCGCTGCGAGTCTGCAGCCATTGCCGTTGTGACGGCTGCAGGACAGTTTGCACGGCCTCGGTGGCCGAGCGGCTGAGCAATGCATAGTCCGGTGAAGCGCTTGGCGCGGCGAGGGCATTGGCGCTCAGGTACAGAACAGCGCTCAAGGCAATCAGGTAGTCCTTTACACGGCTGGGCATGCGGAGTCTCACACGAGTGCGTTACGTTTGGCCATCTCGATAAGTTCTACAAGGGATCTGGCTTTGAGTTTTTGCATCAGACGCTTTTTATAAGTGCTGACGGTCTTGTTGCTCAGAAACATGCCCTTGGCTATTTCCTTGTTGGTACGTCCCTGAGCAAATAACTGCAATACCATCAGTTCGCGGTCATTGACGGATTTGAACAGTTCAAGTTCAGCATATCGAGTGTCGTCGGCGCGCACCGGATTAAGCGCTTGACTGGGGAAATAGTTATAACCGGAAAGTACCGCTTTGATTGCGCTGACCAATTCGCTCAAGTCTTCCTGCTTGCAGACATATCCCGATGCGCCGGATTGCATGCAACGAATGCCGAACAGCGTAGGACACTGCGCCGTCAGAATCAGAATCTTGAAATTCGAACCCATGGTGTTGAAGCGGGCCAGCACTTCGAGGCCGTCCAGCTTGGGGATGCTGATATCGAGAATGACCAGGTCGGGCATGCATTCACGGACCATCTGCATGGCATCGACACCGTTATCGGTCTCGCCGACGACCTTGTAGCCTTCATGTTCCAGGAGCATTCGCACGGCGAGGCGGATGACCGGATGATCGTCCACAATAAAAACGGAGTTCATAAATAGAGTCCCATGCAAGCATGAATAAAGCGCGCACCTTAGCTCAGATGCACGAGCACTCGCATGGACTGGTAGTGTCGCGACTACGTTATCGGATTAATCCTACGCGTAATGAGGAAAGAGACTACGTTGAAATTAGGTTCGGCGTAAGGAAGGGCGAGCAATCAATTGGCCGAAGATTGAAATGATCCGAAGGCCAATATTGATATTCAATTATTTGTCGGTGTTTAAAGTTGCGTTTAATCAGCGGTGTTTATTTGATCGGGTTAATGGGTCAAGCGTAGTTGAATCTCACCTGGTTCACAGGGGCATTCAGCAAAACTCTCATGGGGGTCAGCCGGTCAGATCAGTGACCGGCTGCCCCCTCAAGACTCAGTGACTTGAACGCCCGGTCATTTCCAGTGCCATGTCACTGGCGTAACTGTCGGTCATGCCGGCGATGAAATCGATCATGCGCAGAAACGAACTGTGCAACGAACCCTGCGGATCCGGCGCATTGTTGCCAAGCAAATCGAGGATGCGCCGGCTCTTGAACGACGGCGTGCGACCGTTGTGCTGCTCCAGCGCGGCGCCGCAGAACGAATTTAGCAGGATCTCCAGCGTCGTGTACGCGCCGATCTCATGCAGGGTCTTGCGTTTGTCCTGAAAGATTTTCTTGCGCGCGATGTCCTTGGCGTTCAACACGCAGCGCTTCGCCGGCCCGTGCATGTGTTCGACCAGATCGCCGTGCAGCGTGCCGGCGAGCAGAGCATCCTGCTGTTCGACAAATGCCCGCGCCGCCGCGTTGGTCAGGTGCTCGATGGCCTTGCCGCGCAGGATCGCCAGTTTACGCCGGCGGGAATCCTGCGGGCCGAGCTGGCGATAGGTTTCCGGCAAATCGTCGCCGACCAGACCGAGCAGCAGTGACTCGACTTCGGCGTATTCGAGCAACTCCATTTCCAGACCGTCTTCGAGATCGATCAGCGCATAGCAGATGTCATCAGCGGCTTCCATCAGGTAGACCAATGGATGGCGTGCCCAGCGCTGGTCTTCGATTTGCGGCAGACCGAGTTTGTGCGCGATCTGTTCGAGCAATGGCAGCTCGCTCTGATAGCAGCCGAATTTGTGTTTCTTGTAGCCGAGGGAATCGGCGTGGCGCGCGGTCCATGGGTATTTCAGATAGGTGCCCAGCGTCGCGTAGGTCAGGCGCGTGCCGCCGTCGAACTGGTGATATTCCAGCTGCGTCAGCACGCGAAAGCCTTGAGCATTGCCTTCGAAATTGAGGAAATCACCACGCTCGGCCTCGCTCATGCCGTCCAGCCAGCCACGCCCGGCGGCTTGTTGAAACCAGTGGCGAATCGCGTCTTCGCCGGAATGGCCGAACGGCGGATTGCCGATGTCATGCGCCAGGCAAGCCGATTGCACGACCATGCCGAGGTCGGCCGGGTCGCACCAGTCTGGCAGCGCGCTGCGCAAGGTTTCACCGACACGCATGCCCAGCGAACGACCGACACAACTGACTTCCAGCGAGTGGGTCAGGCGGGTATGAATGTGATCGTTGCTGGTGACCGGGTGCACTTGGGTCTTGCGCCCGAGGCGGCGAAAGGCACCGGAGAAAATGATGCGGTCATGGTCTTTGTGAAAAGGGCTGCGGCCGAGTTCTTGCGGGCTGTGCAGCGGTTTGCCGAGGCGTTCGCGGTTGAGCAGGGTTGGCCAATCCAAGGCTGAATCTCTCCGTCTGGTGACTGATCGTCCTAGCTTCCCGGTTCGGCCCTGTGCCTGCAAGCAGAACTACAGGCCTGCTGCGTCGATATCGATCAACAGCAAGCGTTCACCGTTATCGAAAAACTGTCCGGCAGTCAGGCAATACTGGTTGCTGGTGGCATCGCGATAGGTGTTCGACAGGGTCAGGCGGCGTTCTTCCCAGCCTTCGGCCAGCAGATGATAGAAATACGGTCGCCACGACCAGTTGTGCCCCAGATAGCGGTCATCGGCAAACCAGCCGTCATGGCGCCATTCGAGGTTGGGCGTCAGTTGCGTGCCGTGGCGATCGCACTGATAAAAGCGCAGCAGCCAGGGAAACGCCTGCAATTGCGGCAACGCACTGAGCGGGGCGCGGGCCTGCGCCCATTGCTGCAGAATCGCCATCAGTTCGCTGAGCTGCTGACGCATCTGCATCAGCCTTCCGCGCTCGCTGAGTTTCTGTTTTACGTAGCGCTGCCTGAGTTGGGCGAAATGCGCGACGAAAGCATCCGTAGCGAAGAACTCTTCCTGCGCCCGGGCGAAGAGAAAACCCTGCACGTAGCGCGAACCGCATTCCAGAGCAAAATTCAGCTGCGCTTCGGTTTCGACGCCTTCGGCGATGATCCAGCAGCCGGTTTTCTCGGCCATTTGCGCGAGGGCCTTGACCACATCGCTGCTCGGTCCGCCGAGGGCCGCAGCCTGAAACAGGCGCATGTCGAGCTTGAGAATGTCCGGTTGCAGGGCCAGTACCCGATCCAGCTGCGAATAGCCGGCGCCAAAATCATCGATGGCGATTCTCGCCCCTGCGCTACGGTAGCGCCCGACCACGTGGGCCAGGCGTTCGCTGTTACCGCCCAGTTCGGTGATTTCGAAAACGATGCGCTGCGGATCAACCTGGTGTCGCGCCAATTGCTTGAGGCTTGGCAGCGCTTGATCGGCGCGCAGGCGACTGATCCAGCGTGGCGACATGTTCAGGCTGAGGAACCACTCCGCCGGCGCTTCATGCAGGCGGCTAAGGGCGTGGTCACGGATCTGCCGATCGAGACGGCGCAAGGCGGTGGCCGGGGTCCGTGGGTCGGCGAACAATGGCCCGACCGAGGTCAGTTGACCATCGCTCTGGCGCAAGCGACCGAGTGCTTCGACACCAGCGATGCGGCCTGTGGCGGTATCGATGAAAGGCTGAAAACAGGCGAGCGGTTGCCCGTCGATCACGGCAAGTCCTTAATCTTGTTTTTGGTTTGGCCGCGCTTGCCAGATAGGCACGCGGGATGGAATCTCCCGATAAGGAGATTCATCCCGGCGCTATTGCAAGAATGTAGCCAGATGGGCGCTTCAGCGTTTGCCCGAGCTGTGCATGACCAGTCTGATCAGCGGCCCAAGCGTCGTGCCCAGACGCAGCAGTCGCGTCAAACCGCCACCACTGCTGCGTTTCGAGCCTTTGCCGGTGAGGAAACCCAGCAGCGTCACCGCCGCCACGCCCCACAACGGCGCGTGCTTGATGCCAAAACCGTCCTGCACGTTCTGCTTCATGCCACGCATGCGCTGCAACGGTTGCAACACTTGCGCGGTTTCGTGGCGGATTTCCTGACGGTGCATTTCCATGCGCAGGCGGATCAGCGCCTTGCGCATTTCCCGGCGTGAGCTGTTGTGCGGAAGTTCAGGCAGGCTCATGGCAGCAGGCGCTCCCGGTCGTTGGCCAGCTCTTCGAGCGTGCCGTGGAAAGGCGAGGACTCATCGAAAATCGCCGCTTTGAGGCGTAGGCCGCAGAAGATCGACGCCAGCGTGTAAAACACGCACAGGCCGATGATCGCTGCCAGGCGGTAGGTGTCCCAGAAGATGATCATCACCAGCGTCGACAGACCCACTAGCAACAGCAGGGCAAACACCAACGCCAGGCCGGCGAACAGCAGCAGGCTGACAGTGCGTGATTTCTGCTCCTGCAGTTCGATGCCGAACAGTTCGACATGACTGTGCAGCAGGCCCAGAACGGCAGCGCCGAGGCGACGTGTGGAGGAGGCGGTGCCCGCAGTCGGGCCGGATTCACCGATCGACATGATCAGCGCCGAGTTGCCAGCAGGCCGATCAGAAAGCCGACGCCGGCAGCGATGCCCACCGACTGCCATGGGTTGGCCGATACATAGTCTTCAGTAGCGGTGACCGCCGCCTGACCGCGTTCGCGCAGGGTGTCTTCAGTCACTTTCAGGGTTTCCCGGGCACGCAGCAGGCTGTCGTGAATCTGGGCACGCAGCTCATCGGCCTGATCGCCAGCGAGGGTCTTGGTGTGCTCGAGCAGGCGTTCGGTGTCGGCGACCAGAGTCTGGAAGTCGTTCATCAGGATTTCTTGAGCAGTCTTTGCCTTGATGCTGGCCATGGGTGGATCTCCGTAGGTGGCTTTGAAGCGTTCGAGTATGAGCCTTGCGCGAAGGTTCAGTGCAAATGCCTGGTACAACTTTTGCTGTGTCGTGGTGCGTCGCTCGGCGTATGTGCGCTGTTGCCGGGCGTCCGAGCAGAAAACTCTAATTCATTTGCTCGCGGTTCGTGATCGGACATCGATATATGCGCCAAATCAGTTCATCAACCCTGCCGCTGGATACTTGATGAGTCGTAATTTGGTGCATGAAATGCCCGCGTGAACCGCTTTGGTGCCTTTTAGCCTTGGGTCTGCCTCCTCATGGAAAATCTGCAAAGCGCTGTGGACACGCTGGTTCACAGCTCCAACACGTTGTTCATTCTGATCGGTGCGGTGATGGTACTGGCGATGCACGCCGGTTTCGCCTTTCTGGAGGTCGGCACGGTCCGGCAGAAGAACCAGGTCAACGCGCTGGCGAAAATCCTCAGCGATTTCGCCGTCTCGACCCTGGCCTATTTCTTTATAGGTTATTGGATCTCCTATGGCGTCACCTTCATGCAACCGGCGGCGGTGCTCACGGCTGACCACGGCTATGGCCTGGTGAAGTTTTTCTTCCTGCTGACCTTCGCTGCCGCGATCCCGGCGATCATTTCCGGCGGCATTGCCGAACGCGCGCGTTTCGTCCCGCAGTTGTGCGCGACGGCGCTGATCGTAGCGTTTATCTATCCGTTCTTCGAAGGGCTGATCTGGAACGGCAACTTCGGCTTGCAAGGCTGGCTGGCGGCGCAGTTTGGCGCGGCATTCCATGATTTCGCCGGCTCGGTGGTGGTGCATGCCGTGGGCGGTTGGCTGGCGTTGGCCGCTGTTCTGCTGCTCGGCCCGCGCAATGGTCGCTACCGCGATGGGCGCCTGGTCGCGTTCGCGCCGTCGAGCATTCCGTTTCTGGCGCTGGGCTCGTGGATCCTGATTGTCGGCTGGTTCGGCTTCAACGTGATGAGCGCGCAAACCCTGCAAGGTGTCAGTGGCCTGGTCGCGGTCAACTCGCTGATGGCCATGGTCGGTGGCACCGTCGCCGCGTTGATCGTCGGGCGCAATGACCCGGGCTTTCTGCACAACGGCCCGTTGGCCGGGCTGGTGGCGATTTGCGCCGGCTCCGACCTCATGCATCCGGTCGGTGCGCTGGTGACCGGCGCGGTCGCCGGAGCCTTGTTTGTCTGGTGCTTTACCGCTGCCCAAGTCAAATGGCGCATCGATGATGTGCTGGGCGTATGGCCGCTGCATGGTTTGTGTGGCGTGTGGGGCGGGATTGCCTGCGGCATCTTCGGTCAGTCTGTGCTGGGTGGCCTGGGCGGTGTCAGCCTGATCAGCCAGTTGATCGGCACTGCGCTTGGCGTCGCGGTCGCGCTGCTCGGCGGCTTCGTCGTCTACGGCGCGATCAAGGCATTGCATGGGCTGCGCCTGACTCAGGAACAAGAGTATTACGGCGCCGACCTGTCACTGCACAAGATCGGCGCGGTGAGTCAGGACTAGATTTCCTCATCATTGGCTCCGGGATAGAAACCGTGGAGCAGGCGATAGCGATCGATGCGCACTTGATCGACCTTCTCCTGCACTTTGTGCGCGGGCAGGCCGAGCATGATCAGCGCATGTGAAGCGAGCATCAGGCTCGACTCCAAAAGCTCCGGCACCACCTCGGTGGCGCCGGCGGCTCTGAGTTCCGCCGATTGGCTGTCGTCACGGGTGCGTACCAGAATCGGCACCTGTCGGTTGAGTCGGCGGGCTTCGCGCAGAATGCGCAACGCCACGTCACTTTGATCCACGGCAATCACCAGCAGCCTGGCGCGCAATAGGCCAACCGCAGTAAGCAGATCGCCACGCGCCGAGTCGCCGTAATGTACGTCGCTTTCCGCAGATGCGGCTTCCTGCACGCGCACCGGATCGTTGTCCAGCGCGACATAGGCTTGCCCGGCGTTGCCCATGAAGCGGCCGATGGACTGGCCGACGCGCCCGTAGCCGCAGATCACCACGTGCTGGTCGAGGTCGGCGTTGAGCGCGCTGATCTGTTCGATCTGCGCTTCCTGATTGGGCTTGCGGTGCAGCACGGCGGCAATGCGCGGCGCCGCACGCAACAGCAGTGGCGTGAGCAGCATCGAACAGAACGTCGCTGCGAGCAGCAGGGCGCCCGGTTCGGCCGGCAACAGGCTGTTTTGCTGCATCTGCGCCATCAAGGCAAAACAGAATTCGCCACCCTGGGCCAGGGCCAGGCCGCTGCGCCATGCGGTTTCGCTGTCACTGCCGCGCCACTTCACCAGCAGCGCGACCACGATGCCTTTGATCAGCATCAGGCCCAGCGTCAGGCCGATGATCAACAGGCTGTGACTGACGAAGAGTTGCAGGTCGATCAGCATGCCGATGCTGACGAAGAACACGCCGAGCAGAATGTCGCGAAAGGGCCGGATGTCGGCTTCGATCTGGTGCCGGTAATGGCTTTCCCCGAGCAACATGCCGGCGAGGAAAGCGCCGAGTGCAGGCGACAGCCCCAACAAGTGCGTGAGCCAGGCGGTCAGCAGCACGATCACCAGCGCCAGCAGGACGAACAGCTCCGCAGAGCGCGAGGCCGCCACCTCATGAAACAGCCGTGGCAATAACCAGCGACTGGCGAGCAGCAGGCCGAAGAACAGCACCACGGTTTTGCCCAAGGTCAACGGCAAGGCCCAATACCAGGCCTGCTCGCTGGTGCCGGCGAAGACCGGAACCAGTGTCAGCAGCAATACCGCGACAACGTCCTGAAACAGCAACACGCCGACCGCGTTCTGGCCGTGGCTGCTGAATACTTCACCAAGACTGCCCAGCTCCTTGGTCACGATCGCCGTGGATGACAGCGATAACCCTGCACCGAGCAACAGCGCTGGCATCAGCGGCATGCCCATGCCCATCAACAGTGTGCCGAGCAGCGCTGTGCTGATCAGCACTTGCTGACTGCCGAGGCGAAACACCACCTGACGCAGCGCAATCATCTTCGACAGGGAGAACTCCAGACCCAGCGAAAACAGCAGAAACACCACGCCCAGCTCGGCGACATCCGGCAGATGTTCGCTCTCGTTGACCCAGTCGAATGCGTTCGGCCCGACCAGTAAGCCCACGCACAGGTAACCCAGCACCGGCGGCAGTCGCAGGCGCCGGAACAGGGCAATCACCACCAGGGATGAGGCGAGGATGATCAACAGATTTGCAAACACGGGACACTCCGCTGTCAGGGCGTTGGCCTCTGAAGCGTAGAGGCAAAAAGTCCGCGAGGATGACGCATTTGCAATTTGCGGTGAATGATTTGCGTCAGGATTTTGCGCCGGCAGCGTTCGGGCCTTTGGGCGGCGCCGGGTCGACGAGGGTTCGGCGGCGTCCTAGAATGGGCTCACCTGTTTTCCGGTAACGCCGTCATGCCTCCAGAATGTCAGCTGTTCGGCACCCTCGGGTGTCATCTGTGTGAAGTCGCCGAAGCCGAGCTGATGCCCTTCGTCGAGCATGGTCTGCTGGTAGAACTGGTGGACATTGCCGACGACGAATCGTGGTTCGAAAAATACGGCTTGCGCATCCCGGTACTGCGGCGGGTCGACACTGGCGCTGAGCTGGATTGGCCGTTCAGTGGCGACCAGGTAGTGGCATTTTTAGGCTGTTGATTTTGCCTTGATCCTTCCGCTGGTCGCAGCGATACATCCTTGCGTTGGCGCTCGCTGAATTCTTCGGTTACTGTATGTCCATACAGCAATCGAGTCAGAGGGATGAACCGTGGTCAATGTCGAACAGTTGAAGAGCAGCGTTAACCGGATGTCGGTCGACGTGGTGCGCGAGGCCGTCCTCGAATTGCGCCTGGACGGGCTGGTCACGGAAGGCAAGACGCCGTTCAACAAGCTGCATTTCAATACCTGCTTTGCCGAAATCGAAGCCCTGTTTCAACGCGCCGGTTATCACAAGCAGCTGGATGTGGTCGGTTATCAGGGCCTGCTGTATGCCTTGTACGATCCGGGTCGCTGGGAGGCGGTCGATGTCTTGCGCTGGCTGAAGGAGTTCACCGAAGCGGCGGCCCTCAAGTCGATTCCGGCCTGATGAAACTGCGCTAGGTGGCTTTGCCTCACTGTTGGATAATGCCGGCCTGCATTGAGGATTTCTGTTTCGTATGACCAGCCCCGTATTTTCCGCTGCGCACAATCAGGCCAGCACCTTGTATTTGCCGCCCGGTCCCTGGCTGACGGTACTCGATTGCCTGTGCGAGCACTTCAGTGCCATCGGCCGCGAACAATGGCTCGACCGGATTGCTCGCGGGCGGGTGCTGGATGCGCAGGGCCAGCCGATTGCGCTGGACTTGCCGTACAAGGAAGGGCTGCGCATTCATTACTTTCGTGAGGTGCCGGACGAAAAGCCGATCCCGGTGCTCGAGTCGATTCTCTATGCCGATGAACACTTGGTGGTGGCCGACAAACCTCATTTTCTGCCAGTCACCCCGGCCGGGGAATATGTCGAACAAACCCTGCTGCGGCGGCTGATCCGTCGGCTGGACAATCCGCATCTGGTGCCGCTGCACCGCATTGACCGGCACACCGCAGGGCTGGTGATCTTCTCGGCCAATCCGCAGACCCGCTCGGCCTATCAGTCATTGTTTCCGACCCGGCAGATCGACAAGCGCTACGAAGCGATCGCCCCGGCGCTGCCCGAGCTGAATTTCCCTTTGGTGCACAAGAGCCGTTTGGTCGATGGCGAGCCGTTTTTCCGCATGCAAGAAGGGTTTGGAGCCAGCAACACCGAAACGGCGGTCGAGGTGCGTGAGAAAAATGGTGATCTGTGGCGCTATGGTCTGTATCCCGTGACCGGCAAAAAGCATCAGTTGCGGGTGCACATGACGGCGCTGGGCGCGAGTATTTGCAACGATCCGTTTTATCCGACTGTGTTGAAAGATGTCGAGGACGATTACGCCAACCCGTTGAAGCTGCTTGCACAAGGCCTGCGCTTCATTGACCCGGTGACCGGTGAATTACGGGAGTTCGAGAGTCAAATCACCTTGCAGTGGTAATGCTGAAACTGCTTTCCGAGCGCCCATGAAAAAGCCCGCATGACAATGCGGGCTTTTCTGTATCCGGTAACGACGTGGAGCCTTACAGCTCTTTAACGGTACGAACCTGATCCTTGTTGATGCGGGTCTCTTTGCCGTCCAGCTGCTGGAACTCGTAGAAACCCGAATCATCATCGTATTTCGGGGTGTCGACGGCCTGGATTTCGCGACCGTCATTCAAGGTGATCACTGTTGGCGAGGAGCAACCTGCGAGGGTTGCCAGGCCCAGTGCGAGCATGAAAGTGGCGAGGGTCCGTTGAGTCATGAGTGTGTCTCCGAATGGGAAATCTTCTGGTTACTGAGCTTGAGACGTAAACAAGGCGTGAGAGTTCCTTGGATAATGTCAGTCTGACACAGTGTTGTGCAGATGTAACAATTCCGGGGTGTTGAGGTTGGCCAGTCGCGGATCGTTGTCAGGGCATTGCAATGCGACGGCGCCGAGGCTGCGCATCACCCGGCCCGGGCTGCGCTCGCCTGCATTCCAGGCTGCTTCGAATGCCGGCAACAGCGCCACGGGAATCACGCACAGCAGCGGTTCCCAATGCTCGCCGTGGCGCAGCATTAAAGGTTTTTCACGTTGCTGATCGGCAGTATTCAGCATGTCTTCGAGCAAGGCCTTGTCGATTCGCGGCACATCACATGGCAACACCAGCAGATGCGCATGGCGCGCCGCTTTCAGCCCGGCACGAATACCGGCCAGCGGCCCGGGGAAATCGCCTTCATCATCCATCACCAACTGATCGGCAAACCCGGCATAACGCTCGCGATTGCGGTTGCAGGAGATGATCAGATCGTCGGTCAACGGCCGTACCTTGCGCTGCAAATGCGCGATCAACGGCTCGCCCAGCCACTCGATGAGGCCCTTGTCCTGACCGCCCATGCGTTGACCGCGTCCACCGGCCAGAAGCAGGACGGAGCAGGGTGGCAACGGGTTGTTCGAGGGCATGACGACTCTCCAGAGGGGCGGCGGAAAAATGAGCCGCTGTGATATAACACCGGGCTGTTTCCCCTACAACTGGAAGAGCCTATGAAAGCCAAGGCTGATGTACCTTTCGTGCCGCTCAATATTGCGGTGCTGACTGTCAGCGACACCCGAACCCTGGAAACCGATACCTCCGGCCAGGTCTTCGTTGATCGCTTGATCGCGGCCGGTCACGCGCTGGCCGAGCGGGTTTTGCTTAAAGATGATCTCTACAAAATCCGTGCGCAAGTCGCCAACTGGATTGCCGACGATGTGGTTCAGGTTGTGTTGATCACCGGCGGCACCGGCTTCACCGGGCGTGACAGCACGCCGGAAGCGGTGGCATGCCTGCTCGACAAACAGGTCGACGGATTCGGCGAACTGTTCCGCCAGATTTCCGTAGCCGATATCGGCACTTCGACTGTGCAGTCCCGGGCCCTGGCCGGTCTGGCCAACGGCACGCTGGTGTGCTGCCTGCCGGGTTCGACCAATGCAGTGCGCACCGGTTGGGACGGCATTCTCGCTGAGCAACTGGACGCCCGTCATCGTCCCTGCAATTTTGTCACCCATCTGAAGCAGGCGGCGCCTTGTGAATCCCGTGGGTAAGCCGGGCAAGACCGGCAGTTTGCTGCCTGTCGAAACGGCGCTCGAGCGTTTGCTGGCCATGGCCGATGCGTCGCGCATTGTCGAGCGCGAGCACTTGCCGCTGGCTCAAGTCGAAGGGCGGGTGCTGGCGGAAGATCTGATCTCGACACTGGATCTGCCGCCATGGCCGAACAGCGCCATGGACGGCTACGCCTTGAACCTGGCGGATTGGCAAGGCGAGCCGCTGCCGGTCAGTCAAAAGGTCTTCGCCGGGCAATCTCCACAACCTTTGGAGCCAGGCACCTGCGCACGCATCTTCACCGGGGCACCGTTGCCGCCGGGCGCCGACTGTGTCGAGATGCAGGAAAACGCTGAAGTTCAGGCCGACGGCCGAGTGCGCTTTCTTGAACCTTTGAAAGCCGGGCAGAACATTCGTCCGCAAGGGCAGGAAACCACGGTCGGCGAATTGGTACTGCAAGCTGGAACCCGGCTCGGACCGATTGAGCAAGGCCTGGCTGCTTCGCTTGGCTGTGCCGGCCTCAATGTCGTGCGCAAACCTCGCGTCGCTGTTTTGTCCACCGGCGACGAGCTGGTTGAACCCGGCCAGGCATTGGGCCCGGGCCAGATCTACAACAGCAATCGCGTACTTCTGTGCAGTTGGCTGCAGCGTCTGGGTTGTGAAGTGATTGATGGCGGAATTCTCCCGGACGATCTGGCCACCACGCGGGCGCGGTTGGGCGAGCTACAAAATGTCGATCTGATTCTGTCTACCGGCGGGGTCTCGGTCGGTGAGGCGGATTTCCTCGGCATTGCCCTGCGTGAAGAAGGCGAGTTGGCCCTGTGGAAGCTGGCCATCAAGCCCGGGAAGCCGTTGACCTTCGGTCATTTTCGCAACGTGCCGGTGATTGGCCTGCCCGGCAATCCCGCCTCTACGCTGGTGACGTTCGCCTTGCTGACGCGGCCTTATCTATTGCGACGCCTGGGTGTGCAAGATGTCGAGCCGCTCAAGTTTGCAGTGCCAGCAGGTTTTGTCTGGCCGGTGGCCGGCAACCGTCGTGAATATCTGCGCGGGCGCTTGGAACAGGGGCGGGCGATCATTTACCGCAACCAGAGTTCGGGTGTGCTGCGTAGCGCCGCGTGGGCCGACGGTTTGGTGGAAGTCCGAGAGGGCCGCACGCTGAGCGAGGGTGATGAAGTGAGCTTCATTCCCCTCAGTGACCTTCTGGGGTAGGCCATCTCGTCCATGCACGCGTCGGCTGATACGCACGGCGCGTGCAACGAATGATTCGGTCAGTTGCTGATCAACGTCACCAACTGGTCGAATCGGCTGTTGGCCACCCATCCCAGCAGTCCAAGGATGACAGCGGTGGCACCCGCCGAATACGCCAGACGGTGTTTGATCGTCCGGACATCATTGAGCACTTCGTCCATGTCGCGGCGCATGTATTTGAAGTGAGTCTCCAGCTCGCTGACTCGGGGTTCCATATCAAACTCTCCAGGGGTCTTGGCGCTGTTACAGAAGTCTGGTTTCTTGCTGGCACGACTTTCGGCGAGAGCGGCGACCGGGCTCACCGGTGCCTTGGTTTCATGGTTGCGCATGGAAGTACTCGCTGGTCGTAGCAACTGCACGCTTGCTGATTATTCCATTGCTCGATTCATGGAAATGAATCGTGGGGTATCCGTTCATTACCGGCACATCCTTGTGTTATTGAGTTGAAAGTTGGTGCTGCCGGCACACGGTGACCCAATGATCGGACGGGGTCAATTAAGCCGATTCCTCTTGTTTCGTAAGAAAAAATACCGCTGTGTAGGACGCCAGCAGTTGGACGAAGAATTAATTGCCAGCTCGGTGGCTTTTTTAAGGCGCACAGTGGTCAAGATGTTTCAATCGATTTCAATTCTTGGAGTGACGTTATGAGTGAATGCCGGGCACTGCTGATCTTGCATGGCAAACAGGCACTCAACGAGGATGTTCGCGCTGCCGTCGAAGCCAAGCGTGAGCAAGGCTGGGAACTGGCTGTCCGAGTGACCTGGGAGGCCGGCGACGCCCAGCGTCTGGTTGAGGAAGCGTTGGCGGCCGGCTACAGCAAAATCATCGCCGGTGGCGGTGACGGCACGTTGCGCGATATTGCCGAGGCGCTGGCTCAGCATCCGCAAAAAGCCAGTCTAGTCCTCCTGCCGCTGGGCACCGCCAATGATTTTTCCCGTGCCGCCGGTATTTCCCTGGAGCCGGCCGAAGCCCTTGAGCTACTGGATGTTCAGCCCTCGGATATCGACCTGGGCGAGGTGGGCGGGCAGATTTTCCTCAACATGGCGACCGGCGGATTCGGTAGCCAGGTGACCGCCAATACTTCGGAAGACTTGAAAAAGGTCTTGGGCGGCGCCGCCTACCTGTTCACCGGTTTGACCCGGTTCAGCGAGCTGCATGCCGCTTATGGCGAGTTGCAGGGGCCGGACTTTCATTGGCAGGGTGAACTGCTCGCACTGGGAATCGGCAACGGACGGCAGGCGGGCGGCGGCCATGTGCTGTGCCCCGAGGCGCGAGTCGACGATGGTTTGCTGGACATCAGCATTCTACCGGCACCGCAGGAGCTGGTCGGCACGTTGAAGAATCTGCTGAGCGAGGGCTTCGGCCTCGACAACATGTTTGTGCGGGCACGATTGCCGTGGGTCGAGATCAAGGTCGCCGAAGGGCTGAGCATCAATCTCGATGGCGAGCCGCTGGAGGGCGACAGTCTGCGATTTGTTGCGAAACCTGCAGCGTTGCAGGTGCATCTGCCGAAGGACTCGCCGTTATTGGGCCAACAACCGTCAATCAGTCATCAAGGCTGATGATCTGCTCACGCACGGCGAACAGCACCAGACCCGCCACGTCGTAGATTTGCAGGCGTTTCATGATCTGCGCGCGGTGGGTTTCGACGGTCTTGACGCTCAAGCCCAGACCGTTGGCAATTTCCCGGGTCGATTTGCCGCGCACGATCAGGCGAAGGATTTCCAGCTGGCGCGCGGTCAGATTGTGCGAATCGGCGACGTCCGGCTGGCTCTTCTGGTTTCGCGTCAGTGCCTGATTGATCACCGTATGAGCGATGGCCGGGCTGAGGTAGCGTTCGTTGTTGCGCAGCGCTTCCAGCGCGTGCTCGAGCTCGGTGGCCGTGGTGTCCTTGAGCAGGTAGCCATGGGCACCGGACTCCAGCGCCTGCATGATCAGCGCCGGATCGGTGTGCATCGACAGAATCAGCACTTTGCTCTGCGGCCGCACGCGCTTGAGCCGTTGCAGCGCTTCCAGGCCACCGGTTTCTCTCATCGAGATGTCCAGCAATACGATGTCCGGGCTCAATTGCTCGACCATTTCAAGCAATTGCGAACCATCACTGGCTTCGCCGATTACCGCGTAACCGGGAATATCCAGTACCAGAGCGCGCACGCCGGCTCTGATCAGCGAGTGGTCATCCACCAGAAGTAAGTTACAAGTCAACGCATAACCTTATTCGTACTGGCCCGTTCGAGTGCCCGAGGCGCCCACGGGAAAAGTGCTTCGATTCGAGTGCCTTTGCCCGGCTCGCTGATAACGCTCAATGTGCCGCCCAACTGTTCGATACGCTCGGCCATTCCGGCCATGCCGCGTTGACCTTCTCTGGCCGGGTCGGCCGCCGGGGCAAAACCCAGGCCGTCATCACTGATCAACAGCGTCAGACCTTGCGGCAATCGCTGTACCCGAATCAACAGGTTTTTTGCCTGTGCGTGCCGGAGGATGTTGGTCACGGCTTCCTGGGCGATGCGAAACGCGGCGACGGCCATTTCCTCGGGAATGCCGTTGAGCCGCTGCTGGCAATCGAGACTCCAGTTGACCGGCGTGTTGGCCAGTGTCTTGAGCAAGTGCGCACGCAGGCTGGCTTCGAGGCCCAGGCTGGTCAATTGACGTGGATTGAGAATCGCCGAGACGTCACGCACCTTGTTCAGGGTTTCATCCAGCGTGTCGCAGAGGACCTTGCATTGTTCCTGCAGATCTTCCGGCAGGCGGCGTTTGAGCCAGTCACTTTGCAGCTTGGCGGCGGTGAGCAACTGGCCGATATCGTCGTGCAATTCACGGCTGAGGCGATGTCGTTCGTTCTCCTGGACTTGCAGCAGTCGATCAGCCAATTCTTGTGGCTGAAACTTGATCGATTTGCGCGACAAGCGATATTGCACCCAGACGCACGCGGTGGCGGCGATGTCGAGTGCCAGCAATCCCAAGGGAAGGCGTGCGGAAACAACATACGCCAGCAGACTGCCCAAGGTCGCCAGAACACACAGAACAAGTGTGAAGCGCCGGGCGTTTTCCCGCGAGGGTGGCCATGTGATGAGTGACTTGAGACTGGCGTACATAACGGATGGAGCCAATGGATGTTCGCTGCGGGCAGACCGACCGGTGACTGGCGGATCTCTGTGTGGAAATACTGTCAATTATGTTATTGATTCATACCGCATTCGTTAAGCAATCATTGACCGGCAATAACATGCTAATGAAACGCTGGAGTCACTGTGCCATTAAACGGCAGGTAATTAACCGGCGGCATAATACCACTTAACATACCGTTGGTCGCGGTCGCTATATATGTCCATTCAGTCAGGAAATACCGAATCGTGGACGCAAGTTCCATATTGGAAAAAGTTGGAATTCTTGTAGTTGGACGACTTCGATTCTGCCTGGAAGTGTCTCTGGGAGCACACAGGGAAAACCCTGATGGCGGCATCTGGAAATCAGCCGTTGGTCGGGCAGATTATTTGCCTCGGATTGTCGCTGGCAGGTATGCACTATTCAATTACGACAGTTTCGCGGCCTGTTTTCTCAAGCCTGGTGCGCTATCAGGGACGTAGAGAGCAAACGTTTGCTCATCATCTTCGGTTCGAACGTGTCCTGGCCCATTTGTGCCGCGAAGGCCTCAAGCAGGGCTGTCTGCTCGCTGCCATCAAGGCTCAGTTGTCCGGTTTTATGATCGACCAGCTCAAGCTGCCATGCCATCAGGGTGAAACAGTCTCGCAAGGCATCGAGGGCCTGTTCGTGCAGGTCGACGCGATCCTGGGTCAGATTCAGCAGACTGTAGATGTGCAGGGAAAACTCGGAGATTGCTTCCAGTGCCAAGGCTTCGGCGCGGCCGGCCAGCTTCAGCAGAGTGCCGAGCATGCAGTCGATGGCATCCTTGTCATTGCTGATCAGTTGCAGATGGCTCAGGCATTCTTCGGACTTGGCGAGAAGCGTTTCGGCCTCGACCAGAAATTCGGGGAAGCGTTGCGCCCAGTCTTTACGGTCGATTGGCATGTTCATCTCCACCACGTCGTGTTGGTTGACGGATGGCCGTGTGTGGCGACGATCGTGAATCGTCGGCAGATCGCGCCCGGCGGTGCAGGTGCACGGACCGAGGGGTTCCAGAGGGTGGGTTGCCACTGAATTGCGATCGCACACAATAGCCTGACTCCGTTCATGCAATGAGAATGGCGTCACAGTAATGGCTATTGGAAATGGCGAATATCAGGTTGGGCCTGATTGATCCTAGGGGAATCCCTTAGGCGCGGGAACCTAACGTGCAAACCGAGGTCGCGCCGCAATGAATCTAGCAGATGAAATCACGATTGCCAGTAAAGCATGATGTCAGTGTGACATCAATGGCCGTTTGTGGCATTTTTAGCGGCGCGCTTTACAGCAATCAAGATTAGCTGAATGCAGCCGATAAACCCCCATAGTGAATTCATCAGAACAAGCCCAGGAGTCATTGATGGCCGGCATTCTCGACACGGTAGACCAACGCACGCAACTGGTGGGTGAGAATCGCCTGGAAATCCTCATGTTTCGCCTGGCCGGACGCCAGCTGTTCGCGATCAACGTGTTCAAGGTTCAGGAAGTGCTGCAACTGCCCAAGCTGACCCTGATGCCGCAGCGTCATCCTTTCGTCTGCGGCGTGGTCAATCTGCGCGGACAGACCTTGCCGGTGATCGACCTGTCCCAGGCAATCGGCATGCGCCCACTGGTGCCGGGCCCGAACAGCACGATCATCGTCACCGAATACAACCGTTCGGTGCAGGCCTTCCTCGTCGGCGGTGTCGACCGCATCGTCAACATGAACTGGGAGGCCATTCTGCCGCCGCCGACCAGTGCTGGCCGCCAGCATTATCTGACCGCGATCAGCAAGGTCGACGATCAACTGGTGGAGATCATCGACGTCGAGAAAGTCCTCGCTGAAATCGTCCCGTACAACGCCAAGGTCTCGCGCGAGAAACTCGACGACCCGGTACTGGAGCGCGCCCGTGGCCGCGAAGTGTTGCTGGTGGACGACTCCAACGTAGCGCTATCGCAATTGCGCGATACTCTCGGCCAGCTCGGGGTGAAGATGCACATTGCCAGCGACGGTCTGAAAGCCTTGAACATGCTCAAGGCCTGGGCCGATACTGGCGTGCACATGACCGATAAACTGCTGATGATCTTCACCGATGCGGAAATGCCGGAAATGGACGGCTATCGCCTGACCACGGAGATCCGCAACGACCCTCGCCTGCGTGGCCTGTACGTCGTGCTGCACACCTCGCTGTCCGGCAGTTTCAACGACTCGATGGTGAAGAAGGTCGGCTGCGACAACTTCCTCTCCAAATTCCAGCCGGACAAACTGGTCGACGTGGTACGCCAGCGTCTGATGCTCGACGCCGTGCCGGCCTGAAACACGCACATTTTGCTTCCTGTGCGAGCCTGCTCGCGAAAGCGCAGGGTCGGACACATTGATGGTGAATGTGCCGGCCTTTTCGCGAGCAGGCTCGCTCCCACAGAAGTGTATTTACATTAATGACGGCTTTGATTCGGTATTGAAGCTCGTATAGGGTGGCGTTTTTCCTCCAAGGAAGCTGGCCATGCTGCGTCTGAGCGCGCTTTATCGTTACCCGTTGAAATCCGGCAAGGGCGAAATCCTGCACAGCATCGAGCTGGACAAGCTCGGGCTGGCGGGCGACCGACGCTGGATGCTGGTGGACGAGGCCAGCGGGCGCTTTCTGACCCAGCGTGCCGAAGCGAAGATGAGTCAGTTATCGGCGTTATGGAATGCCAGCGGCGGTCTGACCCTCAGCGCTCCCGAGCAGGGATCTATCGAAGTCGCGCTGCCCGCTGCCGACGCCGAGCTGCGCGGTGTGACGATCTGGCGTGACACCCTGCGGGTGCCGGACGCCGGTGATCAAGCCGCGCGTTTTGTCAGCGACTTCCTCGGCAAGCCGACACGTCTGGTGCAAATGCCACTCGAGCGGGCACGTACCACGCAAGCGGGTTTCGGCAAGGATGACGATCAAGTGGCGTTCGCCGACGGTTATCCGCTGCTGCTGATCGGCGAAGCTTCGCGGCTGGCCCTCTCGGAAACGGTAGGGCGAGAGCTGGAGATGCTGCGCTTCCGTCCGAATCTGGTCATCGAAGGCAGCGCACCTTACGCCGAGGATCAATGGAAACGTATTCGCATCGGCGATATCGAGTTTCGCGTGGTCAAGCCGTGCGCGCGTTGCATCATGACCACTGTTGACCCGCAAACCGGTGAACGCAGCGCCGATCGCGAGCCGTTCGCGACGTTACAGAAACATCGCTCAACCGCTGATGGCGCGATGTTCGGACAGAATCTGGTCAACGACGGCAATGGCCGCCTGGAAGTCGGCATGCCGGTGGGAATTCTCGAATAGAGTTTCCCCTGAAACGAAAAATGCCCGGGTCTTTTGGACGCGGGCATTTTTTTGCGCGGTGAAACCGGCGGGATCAGCCGCGGTATTCGCACAGGTAAGCGGTATCCACTTCGACTTTCAGTTGGAACTTGCTGTTGGCCGGGACGTTGAACTGGCTGCCGGCGGCGAAGGTTTCCCAGTCGCTGCTGTCTGGCAGTTTTACGCTCAGCGCGCCGGAAACCACATGCATGATCTCGCGCTGGCTGGTGCCGAATTCGTATTCGCCCGGGGCCATGACGCCAATGGTCGCCGGACCTTCAGCGGTGCCAAAGGCGATCGACTTGACGGTGCCGTCGAAGTACTCGTTGACTTTAAACATGGGCGGATTCCTCGAAAAGGGCTTAAAAGGGGGCGGCCAGTATGCACAAGGCTTTTCGCGCCGTCACGCGTCTAAAGCGGCAGGACCAGCGGCAATAACCGTGCGGTATTGCGGGCATCTTCCAGCGCGCGATGTTGTTGGCCGTTGAACTGCATGCCCGCCAGTTGCAACGCGCCGTTGAGCCCCAGCGGTCGTTCCAGGCGCCGGGCCTTGGCGAAGCGCTGTTTGAGGTTCATGTGCGGGACTTTGCTCAGGCCGCTGTCGATGTTCAGGCGTTGCCACTCCTGCAGCAATTGCTGGCGATCGTAACCGCCCCAACTGGCCCAGCCATCAAGGCGAGCCTGGTGCTGCGCGAGCCAACGCTCAAAGGCCGGCCAGACCTCGCTCAGCGGTTGCGCCGAATCGATGTTGGCTTGGGTGATGTGTGTCAGCTCCCGACAGAACGGCGTCAGCAATGGCCGGCGGGTCGGTTTGACGAAGCGCTGGAAGTGATCCTGCTCGCGCCCGGCGCGGTCGACCAGGGTCGCACCGATCTCGATAATTTCCATTTCCGTGACCGGCCAGCCACCCTCGTCTGTGGTGGCTTCCAGATCTATGACCAGCCAATGGGGCATCGCAGGGTTCCTGATTTCCGCGTTCTGATTTATCAGAGCGTAGTCAAACCCCGCGCTTGTGCCCGGGCGACTACTCGACCTGCAACAGAACCTGACGATTTTTTACCTGATCGCCGACCTTCACTTGCACCCGTTTGAGCACGCCATCGATGCCGGCCTTCAACGGATGCTCCATTTTCATTGCCTCCAGTACCACCAGCAATTGACCCTTGCTGACCGTACTGCCTTCGCTGACCAGCACATCGACAATGGCACCGTCCATCGGGGCTTTCAGGATGCCGGAGGCGACGCTGGTCTGACTGTCGATCGGCGCATGAGTTCGATCCTCCAGGCGCAGGCTGCCAGGATGGGTGAACAGCCAAAGCTGCCGATCGTGCAGACGATAGGCGTGACGCTGGCGCAGACCATCGACTTCGACGGTGATCGATTGCGCGGCGTGCTCAATGATTTTCACCTCCACAGTGCTTTCGCCAGCCTGCACGACCAACTCGCCGGTTTTGCGCGCCAGCACCGACAGCGTCCAGTCCTGTTCGTCGCTGCCGAGTCGATAGTGCAACGGCACGCTGGCGTTGTTGCGCCAGCCGAGCAGCGGGGCGCGATGGGGCAGGGCGCTGGCCTGATAGAACAACACCACGGCAATCGCCAGTTGCGCCGCCGTCGGCACATAGGTGTTGAGGCAGCCATGGCTGGAAAAATGTTCCTGGATGAAAGCGGTGCTGAAATCGCCGCTGATGAACTGCGGATGTTGCAGCAGGCCTTCGAGCAAGCGTTGGTTGCATTGCACGCCAAGCAGCACGGTGTCCTGCACCGCACGCAACAATTTGCGTCGCGCCTCTTCGCGAGTTGCGCCGTGGGCGATCAGTTTGCCCAGCATCGGGTCGTAGAACGGGCTCACCGACTGACCTTCAAGCAGACCATGATCGATGCGCGCACCGTGATCCGACGCCGGTTGCCATGCGGCAATTCGGCCGGTTTGCGGAAGAAAATCCGCAGCGGGATCTTCAGCGTAGAGGCGCACTTCCATGGCGTGACCGTCGAGACGGATCTGCTCCTGCGTCAGCGGTAGCGGCTGGCCCTCGGCAACCAGCAACTGCCATGCGACCAGATCCAGCCCGGTGATCAATTCCGTCACCGGATGCTCGACCTGCAGACGGGTGTTCATCTCCAGAAAGTAGAACTGCCCGCGTGCGTCGAGGAGGAACTCCACGGTGCCGGCGCCGACATAATCCACCGCGCGCCCGGCCTTGAGTGCCGCTTCGCCCATGGCCTGGCGCAGCTCGGCGGTCATCACCGGGCACGGCGCTTCTTCGATGACTTTCTGATGACGGCGCTGGATCGAGCAATCGCGTTCGCCGAGGTAGACCAGATGGCCGTGCTGGTCGCCGAATAGCTGCACTTCGACGTGACGCGGTTCGATCAACGCCTGCTCAAGAATCAACTCGTCGCTGCCGAAACCGTTCATTGCTTCGGACCGCGCGGTGCGCAGTTGCGCCGCCAGTTCGCTGGCCTCGTGCACCAGGCGCATGCCACGTCCACCGCCACCGGCACTGGCCTTGATCATCAGCGGATAGCCGATGCGCTCGGCTTCGGCCAGCAGCGTCGCGTCGTCCTGCGCTGCGCCTTGATAGCCGGCAATGCATGGCACGCCCGCGTCGAGCATGGCGATTTTCGACAGGCGTTTGCTGCCCATCAGTTCGATCGCTTCGACGCTGGGGCCGATGAAAATCAGCCCGGCTTCGGCGCAGGCGCGAGCGAAATCGGCGTTTTCCGAGAGAAAGCCGTAGCCCGGGTGAATCGCGTCGGCGCCGCTGCGGCGGGCGGCGTCGAGGATCGCCGCAATGTTGAGGTACGACTGCTGCACCGGCGCCGGGCCGATATGCACGGCTTGGTCGGCCATTTGCACGTGTAGCGCATCGGCGTCGGCGTCGCTGAACACGGCGACTGTGCGATAACCCAGCGCCTGGGCCGTGCGCTGGATGCGGCAGGCGATTTCACCGCGGTTGGCGATCAGGATTTTGTGGATGGCGGGCATGGTGGGGTTCCTGAAATGATAGCGGTGAATGGGGTGGCCTCATCGCGAGCAGGCTCGCTCCCACATTTGGAATGCATTTCAACCTGTGGGAGCGAGCCTGCTCGCGAAGCTTTTAGCTGAACCACCGAGGCTTGCGTTTCTGCATAAATGCCATGGTCCCCTCGATTCCTTCGTCTCCGGTCACCGCCGCGCTGAACCACTGCGCCGCCTCATCGAGCAATGCACTCGACGGCTGTCCGGCACTCGCCAGCAACAATTTTTTCGTCATCGCATTCGCTTCCGGTGCGCAGCGCAGCACCTGTTGCAAGACCTCATCCAGTCGCTCGGCCAACGCTTGCGCATCCTGTTCAACGAAATGCACCAGCCCCAATCGCTGCGCCTCGGCGCCATCGAAACGCGCCGCCGTCAGCGCCAGTCGCCGGGTTTCGGTCAAGCCGATCCGTTGCACCACAAACGGTGCGATTTGCGCCGGGATCAGGCCGAGGCTGGTTTCCGGCAAGCCGAACTGCGCCTTGTGATCACTAATCGCAACATCGCTGACGCAAGCCAGGCCGAAGCCGCCGCCGAGCACGGCGCCTTGCAGCACGGTGATCAGCACCTGCGGCGTGTGCTGGGCTTCCTCCAGTAACGCACCGAACGCCCGGTTCAACTCGCGGTAAGCGTCCGCCCCTTGAACGCGTGCGCTGGCCATGTCCTTGATGTCGCCGCCGGCGCAAAAATGCCCGCCGGCACCGCTGAGCACCAAGGCCCGCACTGTGCGGTCATCGTGCACCGCCGCCAGTACCGCGCGCAGTTCGGCGACCATTTGCAGGCTCATCGCGTTGCGGCTGTCCGGGCGGTTGAGGGTGATGTGCAGCACGCCGCCATGCAGTTCCAGCAACAGCGTCTGGCAATCGGGCAGGCGGCTCATTTCTTTTTCCCCGGCAGGATGCCCATCAGTTTGCAGATGATCCCCAGCATGATTTCGTCGGCGCCGCCGCCAATCGATACCAGGCGCACATCGCGATAGGCGCGGGCCACCGGGTTGTCCCACATGAAGCCCATGCCGCCCCAATATTGCAGGCAGCTGTCGCTGACTTCCCGGCCGAGACGCCCGGCCTTGAGCTTGGCCATCGACGCCAGGCGCGTGACGTCCTGGCCTTTGATGTACTGCTCGGTGGCCTGATAGACCAGGGCGCGCAGGCATTCGATTTCGGTCTGCAATTCGGCGAGGCGGAAGTGGATCACCTGGTTGTCGATCAGCGCGTTACCGAAGGTCTTGCGCTCCTTGCAGTACTCGATGGTGCTGTCGATGCAATATTCCAGGCCCTTGATCATGTTCGCCGCGCCGAACAGGCGTTCTTCCTGGAACTGCAGCATCTGCATCATGAACCCGGCGCCTTCATGGCCGATGCGATTGCGCTGCGGCACGCGCACGTTGTCGAAGAACACCTGCGCGGTTTCCGAGCTGCGCATGCCGAGCTTGTCCAGGTGCGAACTGAGGCTGATCCCCGGGGTGTTCATCGGCACCATGATCAGCGACTTGTTGATGTGCGGCTTGTCGTCGGAAGTGTTGGCGAGCAGGCAGATGAAATCGGCGCTCGGCGA
This sequence comes from Pseudomonas sp. AC083, assembly GCF_979253165.1. Classification (NCBI taxonomy): domain Bacteria; kingdom Pseudomonadati; phylum Pseudomonadota; class Gammaproteobacteria; order Pseudomonadales; family Pseudomonadaceae; genus Pseudomonas; species Pseudomonas sp. AC083. The sequence continues at coordinate 30,387 of NZ_CEEDDH010000011.1, read as the reverse complement.
GTTGGTGATCCACATTTTGCTGCCGTTGATCACGTAGTCATCGCCGTCCTTGCGTGCTGTGGTTTTCAGCCCGGCGACATCGGAGCCGGCGCCGACTTCGGAAACGCCGATGCAACCCACCTGTTCGCCCGTGATCGCCGGCCGGAGGAATTCTTCGCGCAGTTCGTCGGAGCCGAAGCGGGCGAGGGCGGGTGTGCACATGTCGGTCTGCACGCCGATCGACATCGGAATCCCGCCGCAATGAATGGTGCCGAACTCTTCGGCGGCGACGATCGAATAGCTGTAGTCGAGGCCCATGCCGCCGAATTTTTCCGGCTTGGAAATGCCCAGCAGACCCAGCTCGCCGGCCTTGCGGAAAATCTCGTGGATGGGAAAGCGCCCGGCCTTTTCCCATTCTTCGACGTGCGGGTTGATCTCGTGCGTGACGAACTGGCGGACGGTGCGGCGCAGGGCTTCGTGTTCCGGGGTGAAGATCATTGTTGTTGTTCTCCGTAGGATCCGTGGCGGTCAGAAGCGGCTGACGCCGAAGCTGTTGGGTTGCAGCTTGCGCGTGTCGGCTTCGTGGCAGATATCCAGCAAGTAACCGAGCAGGGTGCGGGTGTCGCGCGGGTCGATCAGGCCGTCGTCCCACAGGTTGGCGCTGCCGTACAGGGCGGTGGATTGGCTGTCGAGTTTCTGCGCGGTCATCTGTTCGAGCATGTCGAGCATTTTCGGATCCGGCTCGATGCCGTCCTTGAGCTGTTTGGCTTCGGTAACGATGCGCAAGACCTTGCCGGCCTGTGCGCCGCCCATTACTGCCGTGCGGCTGTTGGGCCAGGCGAAGATGAAGCGCGGATCGAGCCCGCGCCCGCACATGGCGTAGTTGCCGGCGCCGTAGGAACCGCCGACGACAATGGTCAGTTTAGGCACCCGTGCGTTGGCCACCGCTTGGATCAGTTTCGAGCCGTGCTTGATCACGCCTTGCTGTTCCGATTCGGTGCCGACCATGAAACCCGTGGTGTTGTGGAAAAACAGCAGCGGCGTCTGGCTCTGGTCGCACAACTGGATGAACTGCGCCGCCTTGCTCGCACCTTGCGGGGTGATCGGGCCGTTGTTGCCAATGAAGCCGCAGGCGCGGCCCTGGATTTTCAATTGGCCGCAAAGGGTTTGCTGATCGAACTCGCCTTTGAATTCGAGAAAGTCCGATTCATCGGCAATCCGCGCGATGATTTCGCGCACGTCGTAGGGCTTTTTTGCATCGTCCGGGATCAGCCCGAGCAGTTCGTCGATGGGGTAGAGCGGTTCTTTGAATTGCGGCTGCGGCAGCCACGGCAGCTGCTCGTTCCAGGGCAACATGCGCATGATCTCGCGGACCTGGCGTATGCCGTCAGCGTCGTTTTCGGCGAGATATTCGGCAGTGCCGGCGACCTGCGCGTGCATCTCGGCGCCACCGAGTTCTTCATCGGTGGCCACTTCGCCGGTCGCCGCTTTGAGCAATGGCGGGCCGGCGAGAAACAGCTTGGCCTTGCCACGCACCACCACTACGTAATCCGATAACCCCGGTTGATAGGCGCCGCCTGCGGTGGCCGAGCCGTGCACCACGGTGATCTGCGGCAAACCCATGGCTGACATGCGCGCCTGATTGGCGAAACTGCGCGCGCCTTCGACAAAGATCTCTGCCGCGTAGTTGAGATTGGCGCCGCCGCTTTCGGCGAGGGTGATCATCGGCAGTTTGTTTTCCCGCGCGATCTGTTGCAGGCGCAGGGATTTTTTCAGGCCGCTCGGCGAGATCGTGCCGCCCTTGATTGCGCTGTTGTTGGCGACCACCATCGCACGGATGCCGCAGACGTAACCGATGCCGGCAATCAGCCCGCCACCGGCCGAGCTGCCGTCCTTGTCGTCGTGCAATTTATAGCCGGCGAGGCTGGCCAGTTCGAGGAACGGCGCACCGGGGTCGAGCAGCAGGTTCAGGCGCTCGCGGGGCAACAGTTGCCCGCGTTTGCTGAATTTGTCTTTGGCTTCGGCGGCCTTGTTCAGCAGGTTCTGTTCGAGCTGCTGCACCTGCTCGATGGCGGCGAGCATGGCCGCGCGGTTGCGCGCGAACGCTTCGCTGTGCGGATCGAGTTGCGACTGAATCTGCGCCATGGCTTATTCCTTGTCCTTGAGCACGTCGGGACGCAACACTTCTGGTAAATACGCGCGGTGAAAACCATTGAACGATTCGCTGTGGCTGGCCTTGTGCAGCGGCCAGGCGCGACTGCCGAGGCTGGCGGCGCCGTCGATTTTCACTGTGGTGCCGCTGATGAATGCCGCCGCCGGGCTGAGCAGAAACACGATTGCCGCACTGACTTCCGATTCGGTGCCGATACGCTTGAGCGGCACATGCTCGCGCAGGGTCGGAATCACCGCTTTGAATGCGCCCTCGTAAGTGTCCATGCCGCTGGAGGCGATCCAGCCCGGCGCCACGGCGTTGACCCGGACCCCGGCGTAACCCCACTCGAACGCAGCAGTCTTGGTGAAGTTGTCCATGCCCGAACGCGCTGCCCCCGAGTGGCCCATGCCGGGCATGCCGCCCCACATGTCGGCGAGCATGTTGACGATGCTGCCGCCGTGTTTGCTCATCGACTGGTTGAACACTTCGCGGGCCATCAGAAAGCCGCCGACCAGATTGGTCCGCAGCACGGTTTCAAAGCCCTTCTGATTGATCGAGGCCAAGGGCGACGGATACTGGCCGCCGGCATTGTTGACCAGACCGTGGATCGGCCCGTGTTCGGCGATCAGCTCTTTGACCAGTTGCTTGACCGCTTCTTCATCGCGGATATCGCAGGCCTTCCAGTGCGCGCGGCCGCCGTCCTCGGCGATTTCGGCGGCGACCTTTTCGAGTTTTTCCGGCTTGCGCCCCACCAGCAGCACATTGGCGCCGAGCGCCGCCAGTTCATGGGCGGTGCAGCGACCGATGCCGCTGCCGCCACCGGTGACAATCAGGTTCTGGCCGCTGAACAGATCGGCGCGAAAAATCGACGCGTAAGCCATGCACACCATCCTCTAGTCGAGCTGTTCGGCGATGCTCTGCGGCACCGGGATCTGGATTTCCAATAGTTGCTGGGCGAAGGCTTTGCCTTGCGGGTCGATGCGCAGACTGGCGACACCGCCACCGCCGAGGGCGTTTTCCAAAAGAAAGTTGAGGCCGTGGGTGCCGGGCAGATACCAGCGTTCGACACGCCCGAGAAGCGGATCGAGGACGTGGCGCATCCAGTCGACCACCACCGAAGGGGTCAGCGCTTCGGCGATCCATGGCAGGTAATCGGGATGGCGCGGCATCACGCCGATATTGCTGTGGTTGCCCTTGTCGCCGGAGCGCGCCACCGCCAGTTTCACCAGCGGCACACTGGCATCGGCGCGGCCCTGGGGTTTGGGTGGCTGATGGGCGAGCGGCAAATCTGCGCTGTCGAGGGCCACTGGGTCGGGGAGGGCGCACGGATGGCGCTCACCGGCCATGTCGATTTGCAGGGTGCAGGCGCTTTTATCGATGAGGAACGAGAACAGACGGATGACCGGATAAACCGTCGGCCGACCGCCGACGATGCCGGTCAAGCCCGGCGCCATACCGGTCGCGGCCTGGGCGATCTCTTTGGAAAACAGCACCAGCGCGCGTTTGTCAGAATGGCGTACGGCGATTTTGATCACCACTTCACGGCTGTCGCGGCGCTGGCCGTGGGGGCCGTAAGTGGCCTCGCTGCCGAGCAGTTCGACGTGGGTTTCGCTGTACGGCGCCAAGCCGCGCAGGCTGAACATCTCGGCGGTCTTGTCGATGATCGCCTGACTGACCCGCCGCGCCTTGTCCACCGCGTCGATGCCGGCCATCAGGCAACTGGCGGTGCAGCGAAAACCGTCCGGGTACGTGGCGCTGACCTTGTATTTGTCGCTGGGCGGCAGGCCTTTGGCACCGTGCACCTGCACGACGTTTTTGCCTTGTTGCTGAAGTTTGACCTGAGTGAAATCGCAGATAACGTCGGGTAACAGATAGGCCTGCGGATCGCCGATCTCGTAGAGCATCTGCTCGCCGACGGTCAGCGGCGTAACCAGGCCGCCGGAGCCTTCGGGTTTGCTGACGAGGAACTGGCCATCGGCGCTGACCTCGACGATCGGAAAACCGATGTGCTCGTAATCCGGCACCTCGCGCCAGTCGGTGAAATTACCGCCGGTGCACTGCGCGCCGCACTCGATGATGTGCCCGGCCAGCGCGGCCTGGGCGAGTTTGTCGTAGTCATGCCACGACCAGCCAAATTCGTGGACCAGCGCCGCGCTGACTACGGCGCTGTCGACCACCCGGCCGGTGATGACAATTGCGGCACCCAGGCGCAACGCTTCGACAATTCCCGGCGCGCCGAGGTAGGCGTTGGTCGACACGCACATACGCGGCAATGGGGCGCCGCTGAACATTTCGCGGATATCGGCGGGGTTTTTGAGCTGTCCTTGCAAGTCGTCGCCGAGCAACACGGCGATCTTCAGCTGGACCCCAGCCTGGTCACAGGCCGCTTGCAGGGCCGTCGCGCAGGCCTGCGGATTGACCCCGCCGGCATTGCTGATCACGCGGATGTTCTGTTCGGCCAGTTGCGTCAGCAGCGGCGCCAGCACTTCAACGAAGTCACCCGCGAACCCGGCCTGCGGGTCTTTCAGGCGCGCGCCGGCCATCAGCGACATGGTGATCTCGGCCAGATAATCGAACACCAGATAATCCAGGTTTCCGCCGGAGACAAGCTGGGCGGCAGCAGTGGAAGTGTCGCCCCAAAAAGCACTGGCGCAGCCGATTCGCACGGTGGTTGGCATTTTTATCTCCGACTCAGGGACCTGCGACAGAAGTGTCTGGAGGCTACCAAGCAAGCGCTTGGTTTGTAAACAGGCGAAACATTCTTCTGCCCAAGCGCTTGCTTGGTGCCCGCGCGCGGCTTAAATTGCGCGCAACCCTGCGGTTACAGGGGGCAACACACTGATCGACTGTAGGAGAGAACGGGTGGACGAGCAAAAAGCCCTGCGGGTCATGCGCGAACTGGTCGACCAAGGCCAGTTGACCGACCCGGACAGCGCCCGCGGCAAATTGCTGCAAGTGGCGGCTCACCTGTTTCGCAACAAAGGCTACGAGCGCACCACGGTGCGCGATCTGGCCAGCGCTGTGGGCATTCAGTCGGGAAGCATTTTTCATCACTTCAAAAGCAAGGATGAAATTCTCCGCGCGGTGATGGAGGAAACCATCCGCTACAACACCGCGCTGATGCGCGCAGCCCTGGCCGAAGCCGGTGACGTGCGCGAGAAAGTGCTGGCGCTGATTCGCTGCGAATTGCAGTCGATCATGGGCGGCAGTGGCGAGGCGATGGCGGTGCTGGTGTACGAATGGCGCTCATTGTCCGAAGACGGCCAGGCTAAAGTCCTTGCTTTACGTGACGTTTATGAAGACATCTGGCTGCAGGTGCTGAGCGAGGCCAAGGATGCCGGCTATATTCGCGGCGACGTTTTTATTACCCGACGTTTCCTTACCGGCGCACTGTCCTGGACCACCACCTGGTTCCGTGCCGGCGGCAGTTTGAGCCTCGATCAGCTCGCCGATGAAGCGCTGATTCTGGTCCTCGAAGCGCGTTGAACGGTTGTCGGACCCGCCGACAAACTGGCTAAGTCGGCGAAACCGCCTAGCTTGAATGCATTGATCGCTATTTTTTTCGGGGAGTGGGGTGTTTTGAAGTCTTCGCCAATTCGGACAGCCGCCGGGCTGATGCTCGCTGCGCTGGCTGCGTTATGGGTATTGCCCGCTCAGTCAGCGCAATTGGTCCGGGTCGGCGCCGCGCATTTCCCGCCCTACACGATTCGCCCGGAAAACGGCGCCGATACCGGCCTGTTGCCGCAATTGATCGAGGCGCTGAACCGCTCGCAGAGCGACTATCAGTTCGTCCTGGTGCCGACGTCGATCCCGCGCCGTTTCGGTGATTTCAAGCAGGGCCGCATCGATATGGCGATCTTCGAGAACCCCGAGTGGGGCTGGAAGGACATTCCCCACGACGACGTCGACATGGGCCTGGAAGACGCCGAGATTTTCGTCGCGCAACGCGAAGACGGCCGCCAGCAAAACTACTTCTCGAGCCTGTCGGGCAAACGTCTGGCGCTGTTCAGCGGTTATCACTACGAATTCGCCAACTTCAACGCCGACCCGAAATACCTCGCGCACAACTACAACGCCACGCTGACCTATTCTCACGACAGCAACCTGCTGATGGTCCTGCGCGGACGCGCCGACATTGCCTTGGTCACCCGTTCCTATCTGTTCGATTACCTGCTGCGCAACGAGAAGGTCCGCGACGAGCTGTTGGCTTCGCAGCGCACCGATCAGATCTATCACCATTACGCGATTCTGCGGCCAAACGCTCCGATCACCGGCGAAGCCTTCGGCAACCTGCTGCAGCGCTTGCGCGACAACGGCGAATTGCTGAGGATTTTCGAGCCGTACAGGATTGCCGTGATGCCGGCGCCTCATCACTGAAGCGCTAATTGCCTCTCGCGCTTAAATTTCCCCTCCCGGCTCACGTCACTTCGTTGAACTGTCGACGATTACGTGAGCCTGACCCATGTCCAATCTGAATGACCTGAATGCTCTGGCGTTGCCCTCGGGCAGTCAATTGATCGCTGATGCTACCGAGAGCCGGCTGAGCCTGAGCCTGGACGGGCAACCGTTGATTCGTCTGCGCCTGGACCGCGAGGCCAATGGCCCGATTCAGCTTGATGAACGTTTTGCCCTGCCGCCCGGGCAAGCCTTGTGGGCCGCCTGTTATTGGCTGTTCGCCCGTGATCCGGCGTGCCAGCAATTGACCTGGCAACTCGATCAGCCACCGACCGAAGCCTTGCGCAGTGGTCTGCTGATCAATACCGAAGTCGCCGGTGAGTACCGCTGCGAGCGCACGCTGTTCTGGCAACTGCCGCAGCCGTGGCTGGGCACTTCACTGACCGGCAGCTATCCGCAGCAAATGGTCATCAGCCATGGCAAGCGCCATCCGCTGCGACCGGTGAAGCCGCGCGGTGAAGTCTACCGGCGTTTCGATGCGCGGCTCGGCGCGTGGATTTCCTTGCGTACGCTGGAAATCGAGGAAGATCTGTCGCGCTTCAATCGCTGGCAGAACAGCCCGCGCGTGGCGAGTTTCTGGCAGGAGGAGGGCAGCCTTGAGCAGCATCGCGAATACCTGAGCAAGCTCGATGCCGATCCGCACACGCTGACGCTGATCGGCTGTTTCGATGATCAGCCATTCGCCTATTTCGAAGCCTACTGGGCCAAGGAAGATCGCATCGCGCCGTTCTACGATGCCGGCGATTACGACCGTGGCATTCACATGCTGGTCGGCGAGGAAAGTCATCGCGGCCCGCACAAAGTGGCGAGCTGGTTATCGGCACTGGTGCATTACCTGTTTCTCGATGATCCACGCACCCAGCGCGTGGTCGCCGAGCCACGTGCCGACAACGCGAAGATGATCGGCCATATGCACAACCAATGCTTTCACTGCGAGAAGGAATTCGATTTTCCGCACAAGCGCGCGGCGTTGATGATTCTGGGGCGGGAGCGGTTTTTTGATCGGTGCAAGCTGGCCTGATGCGGGTTGAGTCTGAAGCCGCTTTCGCGAGCAGGCTCGCTCCCACAGGGTTTGATGAACGACACAAATCCAGTGTGGGAGCGAGCCTGCTCGCGAATGGCTTGACGCAGAATCCGGATCCTAACGACGACCCGCAATCACTGCATCCCGCCGACTGCCCGAGACCTTGCGGCAGTGCACCAGCGCATCACGAATCATGAAGTTGACCAGGGTGGGCGATACGCCCAGTTCCTTGGCGATGTCCTTTTGCGGCACGCCGTGCAGACGGTACATCTCGAAGGCATAACGGGTGCGGCTGGGCAGTTCGGTCAGCGCATCGGCGATGTGTTCGAGGGTCGAGAAGTTGATGTGCGAAGTTTCCGGCGAAGCGCCCTGAATCACCACGTTCAAGCCTTCCTCTTCCGGGCCTGAGTATTTCTGTTCGAGCGCCTGCTTGCGGTAGTGATCGATGGCGAGGTTGCGCACGATCTGGAACAGGTAGCTCAGCTGAGCCTTGATCGACGACGTGATCGGCGGCGCCGATTGCAGTCGGAAAAACGCATCCTGAACCACATCTTCGGCACGAGACCTGCAACCGGTAATGCGGGCTGCAATCTTGACCAGAATCAGTCGATTGTCGACGAATGCCTGAAGTAGCGGTGAATCGCACCTGCTTGTGGATACTTGTTCCGTCATGGAAATCACCTTGCTGCCAATAGGTTAGTGGGAGGGCCTCGGGGGACGGCGCCGTCCTACACATCGAGCGACAAATTATGTTGAATGATAATGATTGTCAAATGAGAAAGAGAGGTATTGCTGTAAGGCGATGTGTTTTGCCAACTGCGACACGCCGCCGCACCCCAGCCCCGCTGGACGTCGCGCCTGCCGACTAATTATTTCCCCACTCCATCCGTTCTCATTGGTGAATGGCCCGGGTGCAGATCCCCGGCCTCAGCGCATTCCGATGCCTTGCGCGGTCGGCACAGACCGCGCCCCGCACGCCTCTCGACAGGTGTGACGCAGCCACCCGATTTCACTTGCAAGCCGAATTCAGGCAGGAAACCTCATGACCGACGCGTTCGAACTCCCCAGCACCCTGGTCCATGCCCTCAAGCGTCGCGCGGCCCTGACGCCGGACCGACTGGCCTTGCGTTTTCTCGCCGAAAACCCGGAGCAAACCGTGGTGCTCAGCTATCTGGAACTGGATCAACGCGCGCGCACCATCGCCGCTGCGTTGCAGGCTCAGGCTGGATTCGGTGAGCGTGCGGTGCTGCTGTTTCCCAGCGGCGCGGATTACGTCGCGGCGTTTTTCGGCTGCCTGTATGCCGGTGTGATTGCGGTACCGGCCTATCCACCGGAATCCGCGCGTCGTCACCATCAGGAGCGTTTGCTGTCGATCATCGCCGACGCCGAGCCCAAGCTGCTGTTGACCAGCGCCGATCTGCGCGATGCCTTGCAACAAATCGACGGCGCGCCGCCGCTGCTGTGTGTCGACACCCTCGACAGCGCACTGGCCGAAAGCTGGATTGAGCCGAGCCTGCCGCCCGAACACATCGCCTTTCTGCAATACACTTCCGGCTCCACCGCGCTGCCCAAGGGCGTGCAGGTCAGCCATGGCAATCTGGTCGCCAACGAACTGCTGATCCGTCACGGTTTCGGCATCGACGTCAACCCGGACGACGTCATCGTCAGCTGGTTGCCGCTGTACCACGACATGGGGCTGATCGGCGGCCTGCTGCAACCGATTTTCAGCGGCGTGCCGTGCATTCTGATGTCGCCGGCGTACTTCCTCGGCCGGCCGTTGCGCTGGCTGGAAGCGATTGCCGAATACGGCGGCACCATCAGCGGCGGCCCGGATTTCGCCTACCGTTTGTGCAGTGAGCGGGTCAGCGAGTCGGCCCTTGAGCGTCTCGATCTGAGCCGCTGGCGCGTGGCCTATTCCGGTTCCGAGCCGATCCGTCTCGATACCCTCGAGCGCTTCGCCGAAAAATTCGCTGCTTGCGGTTTCAGCGACAACAGCTTCATGGCTTCGTACGGTCTGGCCGAGGCGACCCTGTTTGTCGCCGGCACGCCGCGTGGCACCGGCATCCCGGCGTTGCGCGTGGACGATCAGGCGCTGGCGCAAAACCGCGCCGAGCCGGGCGACGGCAGCGCGGTCATGAGTTGCGGCATCAGCCAGCCTGAGCACGCGGTGCTGATCGTCGAACCGAATACCCTCGAAGAACTCGCCGACAACGCCGTCGGCGAAGTCTGGGCCGCCGGCCCGAGCATCGCCCACGGTTATTGGCGCAACCCCGAAGCCAGCGCCAAGACTTTTGTCCAGCACGCCGGCCGCACCTGGTTGCGCACCGGCGACCTGGGTTTTATCCGTGCGGGCGAGTTGTTCGTCACCGGGCGCCTGAAAGACATGCTCATCGTCCGCGGACACAACCTTTATCCGCAGGACATCGAGCAGACTGTCGAGCGCGAAGTCGAAGTGGTGCGCAAGGGCCGCGTGGCGGCGTTCGCGGTCACTCACGACGGCGAAGAGGGCATCGGCATCGCTGCAGAAATCAGCCGCAGCGTGCAGAAAATCCTTGCGCCAGATGCGCTGATCAAAGCCATTCGCCAAGCGGTGGCCGAGGCGTATCAGGAGGCGCCAAGCGTGGTGGTGCTGCTCAATCCGGGCGCGTTGCCGAAAACCTCCAGCGGCAAACTGCAGCGCTCGGCGTGCCGCAATCGTCTGGCGGATGGCAGCCTCGACAGTTACGCGCTGTTCCCTTCGATCACAGCCGCAACGGAAAACGCGACCAGCAGCACTTCGGACCTTGAAGCGTTGATCGGGCAAATCTGGGCCGAGCAACTCAACGTCAAGCAGGTCAGTGGCGACGACCATTTCTTTCTGCTCGGCGGCAACTCGATCGCTGCCACGCAAGTAGTGGCGCGGGTTCGCGAAGCACTCGGTGTCGAGCTGAGCCTGCGCCTGTTGTTCGAAGCGCCAACCCTGTCTGCCTTCGCCGCCGCTGTGGCGCAGCTAAAACAGGACGGCGGCAGCGCCCAAGATGCAATCAGCACGTTGTCGCGCAGTGAGCCGATGCCGCAGTCGCTGGCACAAAACCGTCTGTGGATCACTTGGCAACTCGATCCACAGAGCAGCGCCTACAATATTCCCGGCGGCCTGCGCCTGCGTGGCGAGCTGGACGAAGACGCCGTGCGCAGCAGCTTCCAGCAACTGATCGAACGCCATGAATCACTGCGCACACGTTTCTTCGAACGCGACGGTGTGGCATTGCAGCAAGTGCTCGCCGCTGCCGAATTCAACCTGCAACTGATCGACATCAGCGACCTGCCAGCGCCCGAGCATGAAGCCCGTGCCGAGCAGATTCGCGAAGACGAGGCGCGCACTCGGTTCGATCTGGAAAAAGGCCCGTTGCTGTCGGTGACACTGGTGCGTCTCGATGACGAAGAACATCAACTGCTGGTGACCCTGCACCACATCATCGCTGACGGCTGGTCGCTGAATATCCTGCTCGACGAATTCTCGCGTCTCTACGCGGCGGCAACCCAAGGTGCGCCGGCGACACTGGCCGCGCTGCCCACGCAATACGCCGATTACGGCAACTGGCAGCGGCAATGGCTGGCGCAAGGCGAGGGCGAGCGGCAACTGGCGTACTGGAAAGCGCAACTGGGCGAAGAACATCCGCCATTGGAACTGGCCACCGATCACCCGCGCTCGGCCAGACACAACCACAGCGCCGCACGCTACAGCGTGCGCTTGAGTAGCAAACTCAGCGAGGCGATCCGCCAGACCGCGCAGGCTCACGAAGCCACGCCGTTCATGCTTTTGCTCGCTGCGTTGCAAAGTTTGCTGCACCGCTACAGTGGTCAGCGCGACATTCGCATCGGCGTGCCCAACGCCAACCGTCCGCGCCTGGAAACCCAAGGCCTGATCGGCTTCTTCATCAATACCCAGGTGTTGCGTGCGCAAATCGATTCGCGCCTTACATTTGCCGAGCTGCTGAACCAGACCCGCCAGGCCGCACTCGGCGCCCAAGCCCATCAGGATCTGCCCTTCGAACAACTGCTCGAAGCGTTCCCGCAGGCCCGCGATCAGGGCTTGTTCCAGGTCATGTTCAACCATCAGCAGCGCGACCTCAGTGCACTCAAGCGCCTGCCCGGTCTGCTCGCCGAAGAACTGCCGTGGCACAGCCGCGAGGCCAAGTTCGACCTGCAATTGCACAGCGAAGAGGATCGCAACGGCCGTCTGAGCTTGGCGTTCGACTACGCCAGCGAACTGTTCGATGCCACGACCATCGAGCGTCTGGCCGAACATTTCCATAATCTGCTCAGCGAGGTCTGCGAACAGCCACAGCAGGCCATCGGCGATCTGCGCTTGCTGACCGCCAGCGAGCAGAATCAGCAGAAGGACTGGAGCGTCGCTCCGTGCACCCCGGCGCAACAATGGCTGCCGGAACTGCTCGAGCAACAATCGCGCAAAAACCCGCAACGCACCGCGCTGGTGTGGGACGGCGGTAGTCTGGATTTTGCCGAGCTGCACGCGCAAGCCAACCGGCTCGCCCATTACCTGCGCGACAAAGGCGTTGGCCCGGACGTGTGCGTGGCCATCGCCGCCGAGCGTTCGCCGCAACTGCTGATCGGTCTGCTGGCGATCATCAAGGCCGGCGGCGCCTATGTGCCGCTTGATCCGGATTATCCGGCCGAACGCCTCGCGTACATGCTCCGCGACAGCGGCGTCGCACTGCTCCTGACCCAGACGCAATTGCTCGAGCGTCTGCCGGCCAGCGATGGCGTCAGCGTGATCGCCATGGATGCGCTGCACCTGGATAAATGGCCGAGCCAGGCACCGGGCCTGCACCTGCACGGCGACAACCTCGCCTACGTGATTTACACCTCGGGTTCCACCGGGCAACCGAAAGGCGTCGGCAACACCCACGCCGCGCTGGCCGAGCGCCTGCAATGGATGCAGGACACTTACCGCCTCGACGAAACCGACGTGCTGATGCAAAAAGCGCCGATCAGTTTCGACGTCTCGGTGTGGGAATGCTTCTGGCCGCTGATCAGCGGCGCGCGTCTGCTGCTTGCCGCCCCCGGCGAGCACCGCGACCCGCATCGCATCGCGCAACGGGTCCAGCAATACGGCGTGACCACGCTGCACTTCGTTCCGCCGCTGCTGGCGCTGTTCATCGACGAGCCGCTGAGTGCCGAGTGCACCAGCCTGCGCCGGGTGTTTTCCGGCGGTGAAGCCTTGCCCGCCGAGTTGCGCAACCGTGTGCTGACGCAACTGCCGGCGGTGCAATTGCACAACCGTTATGGCCCGACTGAAACCGCGATCAATGTCACCCATTGGCATTGCAGTGCCGCCGATGGTGCGCGCTCGCCGATTGGCCGGCCGCTGGGCAATGTGGTCTGCCGCATTCTCGATGCCGATCTCAATCCAGTGCCGGCGGGTGTGGCGGCTGAGCTGTGCATCAGCGGCATCGGTCTGGCTCGCGGTTACCTGGGTCGTCCGGCGTTGACCGCCGAGCGTTTTGTCGTCGATCCACTGGGCGAGCAGGGCGCCCGCTTGTACCGCACCGGCGACCGTGCGCGCTGGTCCTCGGATGGCGTGATCGAATACCTCGGTCGCCTCGATCAGCAGGTCAAGCTGCGCGGCTTTCGCGTCGAACCGGAAGAAATCCAGGCGCGACTGCTGGCGCAAAATGGCGTCGCCCAGGCCGTGGTGCTGGTGCGCGAAACCGCTGCCGGTGCGCAACTGATCGGCTACTTCACGGCGAGCGATGCGCAGGAAAATGCCGACCAACAAATCGCTCGATTGAACAACGCTTTGGCCGCTGAGCTGCCGGAATACATGGTGCCCGCACAATTGCTGCGCCTTGATGCGATGCCGCTGAGCCCCAGCGGCAAACTTGATCGCCGCGCCTTGCCCGAGCCGCAATGGCAAGTGCGTGAACACATCGAACCGGTCAGCGAACTGGAGCAACAGATCGCCGCGATCTGGCGCGAAGTGCTGGGTCTGAAGCAGATCGGCCTGCGCGACGATTTCTTTGCTCTCGGCGGTCATTCGCTGCTGGCCACGCAGATCATTTCACGCACACGTCAGGCCTGTGACGTCGAACTGCCGCTGCGCACCTTGTTCGAGCACAGCGAACTGGGCGATTACGCCGAACAGATTCGCCTGATCCAGGTCAGCGGCCGCACCAACCAACAGTTGCCGATCGCAAAAATCGACCGCAGCCAAGCGGTGCCGCTGTCCTATTCGCAGCAGCGCATGTGGTTCCTCTGGCAGATGGAACCGGACAGCCCGGCGTACAACGTCGGCGGCATGGCGCGCTTGCGCGGCGTGCTGCATGTCGAGCATTTCGAGGCGGCGTTGCAGGCGCTGATCCTGCGCCACGAAACCCTGCGCACCACATTCCCAAGTGTCGATGGCGTCGCCCGCCAACAGGTGCATGCCGAGACCGGCGTGCGCATGGGCTGGAAGGATTTCTCCAGCCTGCCGGCAGAAGTCCGGGAGCTACAAGTCCAGCAACTGGCCGATGCAGAAGCGCACCAGCCGTTCAATCTGGAAACCGGACCGCTGCTGCGCGCCTGCCTGGTCAAGACTGCCGAACACGAGCATTACTTCGTCCTGACCTTGCACCACATCGTCACCGAAGGCTGGGCGATGGACATCTTTGCCCGTGAACTCAGTGCGCTGTATGAAGCGTTCGTCGATGAGCGCGCCTCGCCGCTCGAGCCGCTGCCGGTGCAATACCTCGACTACAGCGTCTGGCAGCGTCAGTGGCTGGAGTCCGGCGAGCGCCAGCGCCAGCTCGATTACTGGACCGCGCAGCTCGGTCGCGAACATCCGCTGCTGGAACTGCCCGGCGACCGTCCCCGTCCACCGGTACAGAGCCATCAGGGCGAGCTGTTCCGTTTCGATCTGAGTGACGATCTCGCTGCGCGGGTGCGGGCGTTCAATGCGCAAAACGGCCTGACCCTGTTCATGACCATGACCGCCGCACTCGCCACGTTGCTCTACCGCTACAGCGGCCAGACCGACCTGCGCATCGGTGCGCCGGTGGCCAACCGCATCCGCCCGGAAAGCGAAGGGCTGATCGGTGCGTTTCTCAACACCCAGGTGCTGCGTTGCCAGCTCGACGGGCAGATGTCGGTCGGCGAACTGTTCGAGCAGGTGCGCCACACCGTGATCGAAGGCCAGTCCCATCAGGATCTGCCGTTCGATCATCTGGTCGACGCCTTGCAGCCGCCACGCAGCGCGGCTTACAACCCGCTGTTCCAGGTGATGTGCAACGTGCAGCGCTGGGAGTTCCAGCAGAGCCGCACCCTCGCTGGGATGACTGTCGAGTACCTGGCCAACGATGCGCGGGCGACCAAGTTCGATCTCAATCTGGAAGTCACCGACCTCGACCATCGCCTCGGCTGCTGCCTGACTTACAGCACCGATCTGTTCGACGAGCCGACCATCGAACGCATGGCCAGGCATTGGCGCAACCTGCTTGAAGCGTTGATCGCTGATCCGCAGCAACGCCTCAGCGAACTGCCGCTGCTCGACAACACCGAGCAACAGCACCTGCTCGACAGCCTTGGCATCGAGCCGGGCGAGCATCGTCTCGATCAGTGCATCCATCATCTGTTCGCCGAGCAGGCACTGGCGCGCAAAGACGCACCAGCACTGACCTTCGCCGGGCAGACCCTGAGCTACGCCGAACTCGATGCCCGGGCCAATCGTCTGGCCTGGGCGCTGCGTGAGCGTGGGGTCGGCCCGCAGGTGCGGGTCGGTCTGGCGCTGGAGCGTTCGCTGGAAATGGTCATCGGCCTGCTGGCGATTCTCAAGGCGGGCGGCGCTTATGTGCCGCTGGATCCGGAATACCCGCTCGACCGTCTGCATTACATGATTGAAGACAGCCGCATCGGCCTGCTGCTCAGCGATCGGGCGATGTTTCAGGCCCTGGGTGACTTGCCGTCAGACGTGGCGCGCTGGTGTCTGGAAGATGACAGCCCGGGATTGGCCGACTACCCGGCCAGCGAGCTGCCGTTTATCAGCCTGCCACAACATCAGGCCTACCTGATTTACACCTCGGGCTCGACCGGCAAACCGAAAGGCGTGGTGGTCTCCCACGGTGAAATTGCCATGCACTGCCAGGCCGTGATCGAACGCTTCGGCATGCGCCCGGACGACTGTGAACTGCATTTCTATTCGATCAACTTCGACGCTGCCACCGAACGTCTACTGGTGCCGCTGCTCAGCGGTGCGCAGGTGGTGTTGCGGGCGCAGGGCCAGTGGGACGCGGAAGAAATCTGCGGCTTGATTCGCACGCATCGAATCAACGTCCTCGGTTTCACGCCGAGCTACGGCAGCCAGTTGGCGCAGTTCCTTGCCACGCAGAATGAAGTCCTGCCGGTGCGCATGATCATCACCGGCGGTGAAGCGCTGACCGGCGAGCATCTGCAGCGCATCCGCGCGGCATTCCAACCGGCGCAGTTTTTCAATGCTTACGGCCCGACCGAAACCGTGGTCATGCCGCTGGCCAGTCTGGCGCCGCAGGTACTGGAAGAGGGCGCCGGCAGTGTGCCGATCGGCAGCGTGATCGGCGCGCGGGTCGCGTACATTCTCGACGCCGATCTGGCCTTGGTGCCGCAAGGCGCGACCGGTGAATTGTTTGTCGGCGGCGCCGGTCTGGCGCAGGCCTATCACGACCGTCCGGGCATCAGCGCCGAGCGTTTTGTCGCTGACCCGTTTGCCGCTGATGGCGGGCGCATGTATCGCACCGGCGACCTGGTGCGCCAGCGTGCCGATGGTCTGGTCGAGTATCTGGGGCGGATCGACCATCAAGTGAAAATCCGCGGTTTCCGCATCGAGCTGGGCGAAATCGAAACGCGCCTGCTCGATCACCCTTCGATCCGCGAAGCGGTGGTGCTGGCGCTGGATGCGCCGAGTGGCAAGCAGTTGGTGGGTTACCTCGTTACGGAGGTCGCCGGGCAAGGCGAAGCGCAACAGGCTGAACTGCGCGAAGCGCTCAAGTCGCACCTCAAGGCGCAACTGCCGGACTACATGGTGCCGACCCAGCTGATGCTGCTGGCAAGCATGCCGCTGACCGCCAACGGCAAACTCGACCGCCGCGCTTTGGCGGCGCCCGATCCCGAGTTGAATCGTCAGGACTATGTTGCGCCAAGCAATGAGCTGGAGCAGACCCTGGCGCAGATCTGGTGCGATGTGCTCAACGTCAGGCAGGTCGGCCTCAACGATAACTTCTTCGAACTCGGCGGCGACTCGATTCTGTCGATTCAAGTGGTCAGCCGCGCGCGTCAGCAGGGCATTCACTTCAGCCCGCGCGACCTGTTCCAGCACCAGACCGTGCAGACGCTCGCCGCCGTTGCCAGTCGCACCCAGCAAGTGACTGCCGAGCAGGGCCTGGTGGTCGGCGAGTCGCGCCTGACGCCGATTCAGCACTGGTTCTTCGATACGGACATTCCCCAGCGCCAGCACTGGAATCAGGCGCTGTTGCTGGAACCGACTGTGCGCCTCGAGCCGCAACGATTGCAGCAAGCCTTGCTGGCGGTGATCGAGCAGCACGATGCGCTGCGTCTGCGTTTCACTGAAACCGATGATGCATGGCAAGCGACGCATCAAGCGCTGACGAATGAGGATGTGCTCTGGCAAGTCAGCGTCGATTCGCTGGATCGGTGCGAATCTCTGTTCGCCGACGCGCAACGCAGTCTGCATCTGCGCAACGGCCCGTTACTGCGCGCGGTGCTGGTCGATGTTGCGGATGTTCAGCAACGCCTGTTCATCGCCATCCACCACTTGGTCGTCGACGGCGTTTCCTGGCGCGTGCTGCTGGATGATCTGCAAACCGCCTATCGGCAACTCGACGCTGCGCAGCCGCTGAAACTGCCGGCGAAAACCAGCGCCTTCAAGGACTGGGCCGCGCGTTTGCAGGCCTACGCCGGCAGCGAATCGCTGCGTGAGGAATTGAGCTGGTGGCAGGCGCGACTGGCCGGGCCGAGCGCTGATCTGCCTTGCGAAAACCCGCGGGGCGGCAGGCAGAGTCGCCATGCGCAAACCGTCAGCGTACGCCTCGATGCCGAGCGCACCCGGCAGTTGCTGCAACAGGCACCGAGCGCTTATCGCACTCAGGTCAACGACCTGCTGCTGACCGCGCTGGCCCGTGTGCTGTGCCGCTGGAGCGGCCAGCCCTCGGCACTGATTCAACTGGAAGGACACGGTCGCGAAACCCTGTTCGACGAGATCGACCTGACCCGCACCGTCGGTTGGTTCACCAGCGCTTATCCGCTGCGCCTGACCCCGCACAATATCGAAGAGGCCGCCGGGCAGGGCGCTTCGATCAAGGCGATCAAAGAACAATTGCGCGCCGTTCCGCATAAAGGTCTCGGTTATGGCGTGTTGCGTTATCTGGCTGATGACGGCTGCCGCCAGAACATGGCCGCGCTGCCGCAGGCGCAGGTCACCTTCAACTACCTCGGCCAGTTCGACCAGAGCTTCGGCAGCGATGCGCTGTTCCGTCCTCTCGATGAGCCAATCGGTGCAGCCCACGATCCGCAGGCGCCGTTGCCCAACGAGCTGAGCGTCGACAGTCAGGTTTACGGTGGTGAACTGCTGCTGCGCTGGACTTTCAGTGCCGAGCGTTACGAGGCGCAAACCATTAACGATCTGGCCGCCGCCTACCTCGGTGAGTTGCAAAGCCTGATCGCCCATTGTCTAAAAGACGAGGCCGGCGGCCTGACACCATCGGACTTCCCGCTGGCGAAACTGACTCAGGCGCAACTCGATGCGCTGCCGGTGCCGGCCGCGCACATCGAAGACGTCTACCCGCTGACGCCGATGCAGGAAGGCATGTTGCTGCACACCTTGCTCGAGCCGGGCACCGGTCTGTACTACATGCAGGATCGATATCGCATCAACAGCGAGCTCGACCCCGAGCGTTTCGCTCAGGCCTGGCAAGCGGTGGTCGCTCGTCATGAAGCATTGCGGGCCTCGTTCTGCTGGAACGTTGGCGAAGACATGCTGCAAGTGATTCACATGCCGGGGCGTACGCCGATCGAGTATCTGGACTGGAGCGCCGTCGCCGAAACCGAGCATGAACCACAGCTGCAAGCGCTGCTGAAAAGCGAGCGCGAAGCCGGGTTCGATCTGCTCAATCAGGCGCCGTTCCACCTGCGCCTGATCAAGGTCGGCGCGGCGCGCTACTGGTTCATGATGAGCAACCACCACATCCTCATCGACGCCTGGTGCCGTTCTCTGCTGATGAACGACTTCTTCGAGATCTACACCGCCCTCGGTGAAGGTCGTGAAGCGCAGTTGAGCGTGCCGCCGCGTTATCGCGATTACATCGGTTGGCTGCAACGCCAGAGCCTGGCCGAGGCGCGGCAGTGGTGGCGGCAGAATCTGCAAGGCTTCGAGCGCACCACGCCGATCCCGAGCGACCGGCCGTTCCTGCGCGAACACGCCGGTGAAAGCGGCGGCATGATCGTCGGCGACCGTTACACCCGCCTCAATGTTGAAGACGGAGCACGGTTGCGGGAACTGGCGCAGGCACATCAACTGACCGTCAACACCTTCGCCCAAGCTGCGTGGGCTCTGGTTTTGCGGCGCCTGAGCGGCGATCGCGACGTGCTCTTCGGCGTGACCGTGGCCGGGCGGCCGGTGGAGATGCCGGAAATGCAACGCACCGTCGGCCTGTTCATCAACAGCATCGCCCTGCGCGTGAAGATGCCTGAGGACGATCAGCGCAGCAGCGTGCGCCAGTGGCTCAGCGCTTTGCTCGACAGCAACATGCAACTGCGCGAGTACGAATACCTGCCACTGGTAAACATCCAGGAACAGAGCGAATTGCCCAAAGGCCAGCCGTTGTTCGACAGCCTGTTCGTCTTCGAAAACGCCCCGGTGGAAGTCTCGGTGCTTGATCGTGCACAGAGCCTGAATGCGACCTCGGATTCCGGCCGCACCCATACCAACTTCCCGTTGACGGCGGTGTGTTACCCGGGCGATGACCTTGGCTTGCACCTGTCCTATGACCAGCGTTACTTCGACGAGGCGACGGTCGAGCGCATGCTCAGTGAGTTCAAGCGCCTGCTGCTGGCGCTGGTCGACGGCTTCCATGGCGACATGGCCGATTTGCCGCTGCTCGGCGACGAAGAACGCGACTTCCTGCTGCACGATTGCAACCAGAGCGGCCACGACTATCCGCTGGAGCAAAGCTACGTGGCGTTGTTCGAGGCGCAGGTCGCGGCGCATCCGCAGCGCGTTGCCGCCAGTTGCCTCGATCAGCAATTGAGCTATGCCGAACTGAATCACAACGCCAACCGTCTCGGCCATGCCCTGGTCGCTGCCGGTGTGCGCATGGATCAACCGGTGGCGCTGCTGGCCGAGCGTAATCTCGACCTGCTCGGCATGATCATCGGCAGCTTCAAGGCCGGTGCCGGTTACCTGCCGCTGGACCCGGGTCTGCCGAGCCAGCGCCTGAGCCGCATCATCGAGCTGAGCCGCACGCCGTTGCTGGTGTGCAGCGCAGCCTGCCTAGAGCAGGCGCAGACCTTGCTCGAAGAGTTTGGCTGTTCGAATCGCCCGCGCCTGCTGGTGTGGGAAGAGGTCCAGGCATCGGTGGCAGCGACGCACAATCTCGGCATTCACAGCGGCCCGGACAATCTCGCCTATGTGATCTACACCTCGGGTTCGACCGGTCTGCCAAAAGGCGTGATGGTCGAGCAGCGCGGCATGCTCAACAACCAGTTGAGCAAACGCCCGTACCTCGACTTGAGCGAGGCCGATGTGATCGCGCAGACCGCCTCGCAAAGCTTCGATATTTCCGTCTGGCAGTTCCTTGCCGCGCCGTTGTTCGGCGCACGGGTCGACATCGTACCGAATGCGATTGCCCACGATCCGCAAGGTCTGCTGGCGCATGTACAGGCGCAGGGCATCACCGTGCTGGAAAGTGTGCCGTCGCTGATTCAGGGCATGCTCGGCTCCGAGCGTTTGAGCCTTGATGGTTTGCGCTGGATGCTGCCGACCGGTGAAGCGATGCCGCCGGAACTGGCCCATCAATGGCTGCTGCGTTACCCGGACATTGGTCTGGTCAATGCTTACGGCCCGGCGGAATGCTCGGATGATGTGGCGTTCTTCCGTGTCGACATGGCTTCAACGCGCGGCAGTTACTTGCCGATCGGCACGCCGACCGATAACAACTTGCTGTACCTGGTCGATGGCGCGCTGGAACTGGTGCCATTGGGCGCGGTGGGTGAGTTGTGTGTTGCCGGGACCGGCGTCGGTCGCGGTTACGTCAGCGATCCGCTGCGCACCGCGCCGGTGTTTGTGCCGAATCCGTTCGGCGCGCCGGGCGAACGCCTGTACCGCACCGGTGACCTGGCACGGCGCCGCACCGACGGCGTGCTGGAATACGTCGGCCGCGTCGATCATCAAGTGAAGATTCGCGGTTACCGCATCGAGCTCGGTGAAATCGAAGCGCGCCTGCATGAACAACCGGAAGTGCGCGACGCGGCGGTGGGTGTGCAGGAAGGCGTCAACGGCAAGCATCTGGTGGGCTACCTGGTCGCGGCCGATGCAGCGCTCAATCCGGGTGAACGCCTGGAGCGGATCAAGCAGCGCCTGCGCGCCGAACTGCCGGAATACATGGTGCCGCTGCACTGGCTGTGGCTGGAGCAGATGCCACTCAATGCTAACGGAAAACTCGACCGCAAAGCCTTGCCAACGCTGGAGATCGGTCAGTTGCAGAGCGAGGATTATCTGGCGCCGCGCAATGAGCTGGAGCAGACCCTGGCTGATATCTGGGCTGAGGTGCTGAAGGTGGAAAAGGTCGGCGTGCGCGACAACTTCTTCGAACTGGGCGGGCACTCGTTGCTGGCTACGCAGATCGCTTCGCGGGTACAGAAAGCCCTGCAACGCAACGTGCCGCTGCGCGCGATGTTCGAATGCAGCACGGTGGAGGAACTGGCCGAATACATCGATGGGCTGGCGGCCAGTGACATTACAGAGGAGAAGGTCGATCGGTTGAATGATCTGATGGCGGAGCTGGAGGGGTTGTAGTCCTTCAGCGCTTGGGCCGGCCTCTTCGCGAGCAGGCTCGCTCCCACACGGGGTCTGTGGTGTTCACAAATCCCCTGTGGGAGCGAGCCTGCTCGCGAATGGCGTCTGTACATTGCCGTACATTTCCATCCTTGACGATCAACAACCGGCAGCTCAGTCTGCCGGTTCTGTTTTTTCTCGCGGAGGTGGTCGATGCCCTTTTTCACGGTTGACGGACAAGCACTGCACTACATTGATCAAGGCACCGGCCCCGCCGTGTTGCTGGCCGGCAGTTACCTTTGGGACCAGGCGATGTGGGCGCCGCAGATCGCCGCGCTGACCCCGCACTATCGCGTCATTGCCGTGGATCTGTGGGGGCATGGCGAGTCCGGCAAGTTACCCGAAGGCACAACCTCGCTGGACGACATTGCCCGTCAGACGAAGGCCTTGCTCGATCATCTGGACATTGATCGCGTCACCCTCGTCGGACTATCCGTCGGTGGCATGTGGGGCGTGCGTTTGGCACTGTCCGCACCGCAACGTCTCAACGGTCTGGTGCTGATGGACACCTACGTCGGCGTCGAGCCAGAACCGACCCGGCAGTATTACTTCTCGCTGTTCAAGCAGATCGAAGACACCGGTACCATCTCCGAACAACTGCTCGATATCGTCGTACCGATCTTCTTCCGCCCGGGCATCGACCCGCAGTCGGCGCTTTATCAGGACTTCCGCGCGAAATTGAAGAGCTACTCGCCCGAGCGTCTGCGCGACAGCATCGTACCGATGGGACGCATCACGTTTGGCCGCAACGACCTGTTGCCACGCCTGGACGAGCTGAACCCGGCGACGACGCTGGTGCTGTGCGGTGACCAGGACAAACCCCGGCCACCGTCGGAAGCACGGGAAATGGCTCAGTTGATTGGTTGCCCGTGTGTGCTGGTGCCGGAGGCGGGGCATATCTCCAATCTGGAGAATCCCGGGTTTGTCACTGAGGCACTGCTGGCGTTTCTGGCCGAGCGCAACCGCTAGACCGAGTGAGCTTCATTCGCGAGCAGGCTCGCTCCCACAGTTAATCGCATTCCTTCAGCATGAATGCAATTTCTGTGGGAGCGAGCCTGCTCGCGAAGGGGCCTCTCAGGTCACCATGCAATCACGAGTGTGAAACTCATCTATAAAAGCATTTGATAAGGGAATGACGTGCAACAGTTCTGGTGGCGTGACCTCAGGGATCTTGAGGACAAGTGGGTCGGGTTGAGTATTGAGGTCAACCGACCGAAATCAAGCAAACCGCCGCTTCATCTGCAAAGTGGCAACAACGGGCGGATGAAGTTGATGCTCAATGAAAGCCCACTCTTCTGGGCGACCATTGCCACCTCATATTACGGTGCTTGGCTGGTTCGCAATCCGCGGCCCGTTCAACTGGAATCGCCATCCGTGCCATTCATCGGTTCGGCTGACGTTCAGGAGCACTTTGAATTACCCGTCCAAGAGCGCTTCCCGCGCTGGTGTCGCTATTTCATCAACCAGTTGATGAACAATCAGGCTGACTTTCTCTATCCCGGCCACTGGGTGGCGCGCCCTTTATTGACAGCAGTTAGCCGATACAAAACCGTCGCAGGTCGGCATGGCTGGTATTTTTCCACCCCGGCCGATGCGTCCAGTCATCTGCCAAACTGGTACGCGCGCGGCGAGGGCATTCTCGACAATGTGCAACCGCATACCGTGCATTGGCTTGATTGGGATTTGGGACACTTAATCGGTCTGCACACGGTTGACCCTTTAGCAGGTCGCCTCAAATGGTGGCGCAAAAAAGCCAGGGAGGGCAGCTTGCCGCCGATCCTGCTCTGGTATGTGGGCGGACTGTGTTCTTACGTGATCATCGATGGACATTACAGATTGCAGGCCGCGCTCGATGAAGGTGTCAAACCTGATTTCATTGTCCTGAGTTCGACCAAAGCCCAGCAAATCAAACCATGCGAAGCAACGCAACAGCGCGTGTTCGGTTCGTTGATGTTGCAGAACGCGAGAAATCCCAAGTTCAACGTTCACACATTCAATCAGGCGCTGATCAATACGTTTGACGACCGTCCCTGGCATTGGGCGGGGACGCACGCCTGGGCCGGTATTTCCTCAGACCAAGCGTGGTGCGCTGAGGTGACAACTTTTCTCACGGAACAGGGAAAGACTGAGCACTTGCAGGACATTATCGAACGGTGTGAGTACTGATAGACCCGCACCGGTCGGTGGTTGTGAAGGCTATTTCGGCCCGAGAATCTTCACCAACTTGTCCGGCGAAGGCGCGCCTTGCTGTTGTTGCAGTTCGCCTTTGTCATCCATGTAGAAAATCGCCGGGGTGGCCTGTAGTTCGAGGTCTTCCATCAACTGCATGTTGGCCGCGAGTTTGGTCTGCACGGCGACCGGGATGTCTTTCAACGCCTTGAGGGCGCTGCCCTTACCGGCGCTCTCATGATCTTGCAGAGCCTTGGCCGGGTCTTTCGCCGCCAGCAGCGCGGCTGATTTGCCCGGGCTGTCTTCGCGGATGATGCCGACCATGATGTGGCGCAACTGCACTTTGCCGGCCTTGACCCATGGCCGCGCCTGTTCCCAGAACATGTTGCAGTACGGGCAATTCGGATCGCTGAACAGGTACACCGTGCGCGATGCATCCTTGTTGCCGTCCTGAATCCAGTTGCTCGCCTCGAACTTGGCCCAGACTTCCTTGGACATCGGCGCGTAGACCAGTTTCTGCAAAGGCTCGCTGCTCAGGTCCTTGCCGTCGGCGTCGTACAGGTTACCCACCACGACATGTTTGCCGTCCGGGGTCAGGTACAGCGCCATGCCGCGGTTCTGGTATTGCGCGGCGTACCCGCGCAGGCCGTCGGGGGCGTCGAACTGGCCGACGATTTTCGCGCCCTTGGCTTCGATCTTCTTGATTGCGGCGGGCAGTTCTTCAGCAGCCTGCACCGACGGCAAGTGCAGCAGGGCAGTGCCCAGGGTCAGCGTCAGCAGGTGGCGGAGGCGGGGCATGGCAGTTTCCTTGCAGAGTTGGCCGGGGCAACGGCCTGATTCGGGCTTGAAGGCGAAGTGTCGAAGGTTTCCAGGGCGCGGGCGAGGCTGGCGTTCGACAGTTCACCGAGGTGGCTGGTCAGCAAGCGACCGTCCGGGCTATAGAACAGCGTAGTCGGTAACGCCATGGAACCCACGGCCTGACCGAGACGGCCGCGGCGGTCGAACAGCACGTTGTTCAGGCTCAGGCCTTGGGTTTCCAGAAATGTCGCCACGCTTTGCATGCTTTCGGCCTGATTGACGAACAGGAAGGTCAGGTCCGGTCGCTGCTGTTGGGCGTTTTCCAGCACCGGCATTTCTCGCCGGCACGGCGGGCACCAGGTCGCCCACAGGTTGATCACCAGCGGCCCGCCCTGATACTCACTGAGCTTGATGGTTTCGCCAGCGGCGTTGCGCAGGGATATATCCGGCAGGCGCGTACCCTGTTCGTAGATATTCAGCGACAGGGTGGCAAGCAGCCAGAACGCCACGCCGCTGACCACGCCGAAGCCCAACGGTCGACGCAAAGCGGGCCGGCGCCAGCCGCGATACAACGCCGCCAGCAACAGCACGATCACTCCGGGCCAAGCGAGGAAACCGCCGTCGCGCAGATCGATGATCTGCCACGGGTCATTGCGATAGTGCGACCAGTACAGCGCGACAAACGCAATGCGCGCCGCGAGCATGCCCAGCAAAAACAGGCTGAACAGCGCTGACTCGGGGTTATCGCCGCCGCGCTTGGCCACTCGCCAGCCGACAAATGTCGCCAGCGCCAGAGCACTGATCAGCAGCAGGTGGTTGAGCGCGATGGCGAAGGTGCCGAGGGTGAACGTCAGCATCAGTTGGCATCTCGGGTGGCGGACCAGCGTTGCAGGAAGGTATCGGCATCGACCTCGCCGGTGATGCGCTGGCTGCGGCGTTCTTCGCCGTCAGCGCCGATCCAGATGAACGTCGGCGGCCCCGGCACTTTATAGCGACTGAGCAGCTCGCGGCTGGCAGCGTTGTCGGCGGTCACATCCAGGCGCAGCAGGCGCACATCGCTCAGGGCCTGCATGACCTTGGCTTCACCGAACACCTTCTTCTCCATGACCTTGCACGACACGCACCAGTCGGCGTAGTAATCGAGCAGTACCCACTGGCCTTGAGCCTTGGCTGCATCGAGTTCGCGTTGCAGGGCGGCCGGTTCCTTGATTGTGCTGAAGGCATCGTGGCCCGTCGGCGCCGCGCTGGCGACAGGGCCGGCGCTGTAGACCTGCAATGGCTGATACGGATCATCACTGCCGCCCGCCGCACCGATCACCAACAAGCTGCCCCACAAACCGAGCAGCAAGGACAGGGCGCCAAATACCTGTGCGACGCGGCCAAAGCCTGCGGATTGTTTCCAGGCGCTGTAAGCGGCGATCAACAGCAATGCGCCACACAGGCCCAGCCACAGCGACGGATCCAGTACCGGGCGCAGCATCAACAATGCAGTGGCAAGAAAGAGGAAGCCGAATATGCCCTTGAGCAGATTCATCCACGCGCCGGGTTTTGGCAGGAAGCGGTTGCCCACGGTGACCAGCAGCAACAGCGGCACACCGATGCCGATGCCCAGTGCAAACAGAATCAGACCGCCGTGCAACGCGTTACCGCTCTGCGCGATGTACAGCAGCGCGCCGGCCAGTGGCGCGGTCATGCACGGCCCGACCAACAGACCGGACAACGCGCCCAGCACACCGGCGCCGATCAGGCTGCCGCCGCTGCGGCTGCGCGACGCATGTTCAAGACGATCACGCAGGGCCACCGGAAGTTGCAGCTCGAAGAAGCCGAACATCGGCAATGCCAGCACCACGAAAATGGCGGCAAACGCACCGAGCAGCCAAGGATTCTGCAACCACGCCTGCAGGTTCGCACCGAGCAGCGCAGCAATCACGCCCATCGCCGCATACACCAGCGCCATGCAGATCACGTAGCTGCTGGCCAAGGCAAACCCGCGCCGTGGTGTGGCGCCACTGCCGACGATCATCCCGGCGAGAATCGGCAGCATCGGCAGCGAACACGGGGTAAACGCCAACAGCAGGCCGAGTCCGAAGAACACCAGCAGACTCCAGCCCAGCGCCCGTTGTTGCAGACTGCTGGCCAAAGCCTGATCCGGGGCTTCAGCGCCTGTTGTTGCTGCGGCTTTGCCACCCAGGTCAATCACCCGGGTTTGCGGTGGATAGCACAGACCGGCATCGGCGCAGCCCTGATAACTGACCTTGATCTGACCGCTGGCCGCTGCCGGGATTTTCACTTCCAGGCCCTGGCGGTACACCGGCTGCTCGCCGAAAAACTCATCGCTGTGGGATTCGCCTTCAGGCAACACCGGCTGCTGATCGGCGGCCAGTCCGTCGAATTTCAAACGTTTCTGATACAGGTAGTAACCGTCGGTGATCTGCCAGAACAGCTGGGTTTCGCCCGAGTCCAGACGCTCGGAGGTGAGTACGAATGCCTTGTCGACGGGTAAAAAGTCCGGCTTGGACTCGAACGGATTGTTTCCGGCCTGAGCCAGACCGGAAACCAGTAGAGCAAACAGAAGAAAAAAATGACGCATGGAGGAGCCTTGTCCCTGTGCAAGTGGGGTGCAGGATGGGCGGCGGCGATTAACCGATAATTAACCCTATCCTACTAGGCTCGCCGGGATTGACCAATCAGCCACGCAGCAGGCCGGGCCAATTGCCGTCATCAATGGTTCTGGGGCCGGCAACGAGTCGGTCGGACTGAATGTTGTAAGTGAGGTACTGATTGTTGGTCAGGAAGATATACCAGTAACTGTCTGCAAATGTCCGGTCATTCTGCGCCGCGGTGATTATCCGGTCCTTGTAAGGTTTTAGCGCGCCCAGCTGATATTCGCCGAAACGGTTGTACTTGACGGTCTTGGCCTTGTAGTCGAAAGACAAGTAGTGGCCGTCATCGAGGATGAATCGAAACAGGAAAGGGTGGCCGGTCAGTTGAAACCAGGTGCCGGCGATGATCTTGTCAAAATATGGAAGAATCGGCTTCCATACCGAGTCGGCTACCTTGTAGAAGGCGGCAACTTTATCGCTGTCCTGATCGTATTTGCAGACCATCGGAGTTGTTCCGTCATAGAAGAAAAGCCAGGCAATATCCTCGTCACTTCCGGCGTTCCAGCCGAAGGAAGTGGTAGTCAAGCCAAAGCGCAGATCTTTGGTATACGGGGCGAAGTTGTCCCAGTTGCCTGCCGTGGCGGCTGGATAATTGGACGGGACGCTATTGTCGCCAAGATCAAAGCGCGAATAGGTATCGGTGTCCTTGAAGAAAAAATAAATTCGATCAGGGCCGGAGCGCCAGTCTATGGCAACAAAGTTATTCAAGTTGGTCATGTTTGAAAGTCCATTTAAGTGCGGGGTTGAAGTTGCCAGTTGAAGCTAGATGAAGTTGCGTTGGCGATAAAGGCTGGAATTGTTTCCGGATGGGTAACGGGATAATAAAGTTTGCATGGCAGGCTCGCGTCGGTTGCTGGGATGCGACAACCTGACCGTATTTTCGTGCAGCTTTGCGAAGTCGACGTGTGCCGCCATAATTGCCCCTTAATCCTTGCCTGCTTCACTCGCCTTTTTTTATTTCCGGAGCCCCTATGCACGTACTGGTTTGCGAAGACGATGAGCTGATCGCCAGCGGCATCGTCGCCGGGCTCAACGCACAGGGCCTGACCGTCGAGCACGTCAACACCGCGTCCAAGGCGCGGGCGATGCTCAAGGTCGCCGAATTCGACGTGATGGTTCTCGATCTCGGCTTGCCCGACGAAGATGGCCTAAAGTTGCTCCAGCAATTGCGGCAGAGCGGCCTGGAAATCCCGGTTCTCATCCTCACTGCCCGTGACTCGGTGACCGACCGTGTCGACGGTCTGCAGGCCGGCGCTGACGACTACCTGCTCAAGCCTTTCGACCTGCGCGAACTGTTCGCTCGCTTGCAAACGCTGTTGCGCCGCGTGGCCGGGCGCAGTGTCAATCTGATCGAGCACGGCGCTCTGACCTACGACCCGAGCAGCCGCGAAACCCGCCTCGCCGGGCAACCGGTGGACCTGTCGCGCCGCGAGCAGTCGCTGTTGCAGGCATTGCTGCACAATCGCGGCCGGGTGCTGTCCACCGAGCAACTGAAGGACAGCGTCTACGGCTTCAACGATGAACTGGAAAGCAACGCACTGAACGTGCATATCCATCACCTACGCAGCAAGCTTGGCAAAGGCATTGTCGAAACCGTGCGTGGTCTGGGCTATCGCCTCGGGCCTGCCGATGGCGGAGAGCAAGGCAAGTGATGAGTCTGCGCCTGCGCCTGAGCCTGACGCTCGGCGCCGCCTTCGCGTTGATCTGGGCGCTGGCGGCGGCGTGGATGCTCAGCGATCTGCGCAATCAGATGATGTTCTCCCTCGACCAGCGACTGGTCGCTTCGGCGCGCATGGTCGCCGGTTTGCTTGAGCAATTGCCGACGCTGCCGAGCAAGGGCGAGGGCACCCACTTCAGTGCTGAACAGCTGAACATTCCCGGCGGCATGGCCTGTCAGGTCAGCTCATTGCGCGGCGAGATTCTCGCGCGAAGCCACAACAACCCCGAGCAAGCGCTGGAAGCCGAGAAAATGGGCTTCCACGATCAAATGATCGACGGCGCACCGTGGCGCAGTTTCACCCTGGCCCGGGGCGATGTGCGCATCACTACGGCGGATCGGCAGATCGAACGCGAAGCCTTGAACATGTCGATTCTGCTCGCCGCTTCGGTGCCGGTCGGTGTGGCCTTGCTGGGTTGCCTGTGCCTGCTGTGGCTGGGCATCGGTCAGGGTCTTGCACCACTCAATCGTCTGCGCGAGGCGCTGATGCGGCGCAATGCCGATTCCCTTGAGCCATTGCAGTTGCAGGCGTTTCCCAGCGAATTGAAGCCGTTGCTGGAAACCCAGAATCAATTGTTCCAGCGCATCGGCAAGACCATCGAGCGTGAACGTCGCCTGACCGGTGACGCCGCGCATGAACTGCGCAGTCCGCTGACGGCGATCAAGACCCACCTGCAAGTCGCGCGCATGACCGATGGCAGCGCCCGCGATCAATCGCTGGCCCGCGCCGAGGAGGGCGCCGATCGCCTGCACCGCACTCTTGAACAGTTGCTGCTGCTGGCGCGGGTCGAAGGCAGCCTGTCGTTCGATGACGGCTCGCAATGCAGCGCCGAGCAAGTGGCCAGACTGGCGATCCAGGACGCCACCGGCGGTGAACGGCTGCGGATCAAACTGCACGTGCCGGACGACCTGTCCGCCGCGCCGCTGCAAATGCCCGCCGTGCTGGCGATTGCTGCACTGCGTAACCTGCTCGACAACGCCCTGCGCCATACGCCTGAAGATTGCGCGGTCGAGGTCCATCTGGAAAACATCGGCAATCGCGTGCGTTTTGTCGTGCGTGACCATGGTCCTGGCATTGCGCCGGATGATTTGCAGCATCTGACCCAACGCTTCTGGCGCAACGGGCAGAGCACCGGCTGCGGGCTGGGTCTGGCGATTGTCCAGGCGATTGTTCAGCGCTGTGACTGCGCCCTGCATTTCGACAGCCGCCCCGATGGCTTGCGGGTCGAACTGACCATGCCGTTGCAAACCCTCTGATCTCACCTCAGACCCCTGTGGGAGCGAGCCTGAACTGGCCTAATGATTTTGGACACTTCAATCAGGCGCTATGATGGCGTCCAAATCTGAGGT